>JAXMIV010000502.1:0-5244 GCA_034377045.1 Prosthecobacter sp.
GAGTTTCGGGTGGTGTTTGCCAAGTCGCCGATCAAACGCATCAAGCGGCCCGCGTTTCTGCGCAATGTCTGTGTGGCCTTGGGGAACGTGGGGACCCCCGCGGATCTGCCGGCGCTGCGGCAGGCTGCTAAGGATGAGCATCCCCTGATTGCGGAGCATGCGGCTTGGGCGATTGGTGAGATTGAGAGACGCTGTGCTGACAAGATGATGGAGAGATCATGAACTGGAAAAACACAAAACTGCTGGCGGCGCTGCCGCTCTTCGTAGCATGGGCTGCTTGTTCGGTGGCGGCTGAAAAGCCGATGGTGCTTTGGCCCAATGGAGCGCCTGGGGCTCTAGGCACGACGGCAAAGGATGTGCCGACGCTGACACCATATATTCCCGCGAAGGCTAGCGGCGCGGCCATGCTGCTCATTCCAGGTGGCAGTTATTCGGGCATCTATGAGGGGCAGGCGGAACCGTTTGCCCTCTGGCTTAGTGAGCAGGGGCTCACCGTCTTTGTGTTGCGCTACCGGTTAGGCAGCGCAGGATATCGTTATCCCGCGCAACTTCAGGACGCGGTGGAGGCGATGCGCGTGGTGCGGGCCAATGCCGCCACCTGGAAGATCGACCCCAAGCGCTTGGGCGTCATGGGTTTCTCGGCGGGCGGCCACCTGGTTTCCACGCTGATTGATCGCCCTCAGGATGGGGACGTGCCGAGTCAGTCGGCTGCCGCCAAGGAGAATGCGCGGCCTGATATCGCGATACTTTGTTATCCGGTGATCAGCATGATCACCAAGCCGCATGCTTCTTCACGCAAAAATCTCATTGGCGAAACCCCCTCGGAAGACCTCATCCGCAAGACTTCCAGCGAACTCCAGGTGCATCCAGGCCTGCCACCGTGTTTCCTTTGGCACACGGCTGAAGACAAGATGGTGGCCGTGGAGCATGCGCAGCTTTATGCCGCCGCCCTGCATCAGCACGGCATCCCGCACGAGTTCCACCTCTACCAGCACGGCGACCACGGCACCGGCCTCATGGGCGCGGATCACCCCTGGTTTAACGATCTCCGGTACTGGCTCAAGAAGCAGGGTTTTGTCCCTTGAGCTTGATGGCCTTGAATCTTATTCGATGACTTCGAAGATGGCTTCGACTTCAACAGCGGCGCCGGTGGGCAGTTGAGCGAAACCCAGGGCGCTGCGGGCGTGGTAGCCATCGCCGGTTTTGCCAAAGATCTCGTGCAGCAGATCGGAGGTGCCGTTGATCACCAGGTGTTGTTCGGTGAAGTCGAGCGTGGAATTGACGCAGCCGAGCACCTTGATGACACGCAGCCGATCGAGCGTGCCGTGGCTGTCCCAGACAGAGCGCAGGATCTTCTCAGCGCAATTTTTCGCCGCGGCATAACCCTGTTCGGTGGTCACGTCAGCGCCCAGTTTGCCCTTCAGATCGCTCACGTGGCCGGAGGTGAGGAGTTGATTGCCGCTGCGAATGCAGAGGTTCAGGTAACCAGGGGCGGCTTTTTCAAATTTGATGCCAAGGCTTTCGGCTTTTTGTTGGGGGGTCATAAGATAGGAGTGGTTGGAGGCGTTGAGGCTAGCAGGTGCGCGGCGGCGCTCAACTGCCAAAGGATGATTTCCATGCGTCTCCTCGTCTTAACGATCCTGCTGACCCATGTGGCCTTGGGTCAAACTATTGTCACCATCTCCGGAGAGGATTTTCACATCAATGGCAAACCGACCTATGCGGGCCGCACCTGGAAGGGCCACCGCATCGAAGGCCTGCTGTTGAACTCCCGCATGGTGCAAGGCATCTTTGACGACGACAATCCGCAGACGATCCCGCGCTGGGCCTATCCGGACGCGAAACCATGGGACGCCGAAAGAAACACGCGTGAGTTTCTGGCTGCCATGCCCGAGTGGCGCCGGCATGGACTGCTCGCGATCACTCTGAATTTGCAGGGCGGTTCGCCGGAGGGATACTCGAAGAACCAGCCCTGGCACAACTCGGCAATCAAAGCCGATGGCTCACTGGAGGCGGCTTTCCTGGCGAGGTTGGAGCGCATCATCCGAAAAGCGGATGAACTCGGCATGGCCGTGATTCTCGGTTACTTTTACTTTGGCCAGGACCAGCGCTTGAAGGATGAGTCCGCCGTCGTGCGCGCCGTGGACGATGCGACGCGATGGGTGCTGTCGAACGGCTGGCGCAACGTGATGATCGAGATCAACAACGAAGCCAACGTCCGCTATGATCACGCCATCCTTAAACCCGACCGTGTGCATGAGTTGATCGAACGGGTCAAAGGCGTGCGGCAAGACGGTCGGCGATTGCTGGTCAGCACCTCGTATGGCGGCGGCGGTGTTCCAGGGAAGAAGGTGATCGCGGCCGCCGATTTTCTGCTCATCCACGGCAATGGTGTCAAAGGCCCCGATGCGATGCGCCAGTTCATTGGCAAGGTGAAAGCCGCCCGCGGCGACAGGGTCATTCCAATCGTCGTGAATGAGGACGACCATTTCGACTTCGATCAACCGGACAACAACTTTACCGCCGCCGTCGCGGAACACGTTTCATGGGGTTATTTCGACTTTCGCAAAACGGGAGAAGGCTTCGACGAAGGCTACCAAAGCGTGCCGGTGAATTGGGGCATCTCCAGCGCCCGGAAGAAGGGCTTCTTTGATTTGTTGAAGGGGATCACGGGATCATAGGCTTGACGCAATCGTCTCCCTGCGTCAGGGAAAAGCATGCAACTGATCTCCGGAGCCGCGGTCGCTGAAAAAGTCCTGGAAGAGTGCCGCCGTGACATCGCGGCGCTGGCGGCTGTGGGGAAACGCCCCGGTTTGGCGGTGGTACTGATTGGCGATGATCCGGCTTCGCGGGCTTACGTCCGGTCGAAGGATAAGAAGTGCAAAGACCTGGGCCTCCATTCGGTGAAACTGGAATTGCCGGCGTCGACCACCCAGGAGGAACTACTCGCCGAGGTGCACCGTCTCAATGCCGACCCGGCGATCCATGGCATCCTGGTGCAGAGCCCGCCACCGGCCCACATCGACGAAGCGGCGATCGTGCGGGCGATTGACCCGGCGAAGGATGTCGATGGCTTCCACCCGGTGAATGTGGCGAAGCTGGCGCTTGAGGACTCGTCGGGTTTTGTGCCGTGTACACCCCTGGGATGCCAGCGGTTGCTGATTGATGCGGGCATTGAAACCAGGGGCGCCAATGCCGTCGTCGTCGGGCGCAGCATGATCGTCGGCAAGCCGATGGCGCTGTTGCTGATGGCGAAGGGCCCGGGTGGCGATGCGACGGTGACGGTGGCGCATTCGCGGACACGCGACCTGCCCGCGGTCACCAGGCAGGCGGACATCATCATCGCGGCGATCGGGCGGCCCGGGTTCATCAGGGCGGAGCACGTCAAAGAGGGGGCGGTCGTGATCGATGTAGGCATCAACCGGGTCGATGATCCAACGAGTGCGAAAGGCTACAAATTGGTGGGGGATGTCGCTTTTGATGAAGTGGCGCCGAAATGCCGGGCGATCACGCCGGTGCCGGGCGGGGTCGGTCCTATGACCATTGCGATGCTGATGGCAAATACAATCAAGGCCTGCAAGCAGGCGTCTTAGTGGGGGAGGACACGCGTAAGAGTCGGTGCATCGCCGGTTGAAGGAAAAGGCCTTCGACGGACGTGTTTAAGTGCCCCCAATGTCGTTTTTAGCTCGTCATCCCATTCTTCGTCTCGTCGCCTCACCTCAGCACCTGTGGCGGACGATTTCGCTGGGACTGAAGAGCATCTGGTTGCACAAACTGCGCTCGTTTCTTACCGCCTTGGGCGTGGTCTTCGGGGTCGCGTCCGTGATCGCGATGCTGGCAATTGGCGAAGGGGCGAGTCATGAGGCCCAGGAGCAGATCCGTCGCCTGGGCAGCCAGAACATCATCTTGGAAAGCATCAAACCCCCGGACAACCAGGGCT
The DNA here is from genome assembly GCA_034377045.1 of Prosthecobacter sp. Classification (GTDB taxonomy): domain Bacteria; phylum Verrucomicrobiota; class Verrucomicrobiia; order Verrucomicrobiales; family Verrucomicrobiaceae; genus Prosthecobacter. Next base: position 3,941 of record JAXMIV010000502.1, read on the forward strand.
CGGCCGCCGAGGCGCGCAGCATGGTGGTGAACTATGGACTGACCATGCGTGATGTTCAGCAGATCCGGCAGACGGTGCCCGGAGTGGCGGTGGTGGTGCCCAGCCGCATTGTCAGTGAGAACATCTGGAATCTGGATCGCAGCGTCGATGGGCAGATTCTGGGGGTGTTGCCAATTTACCCTGAAATGCGCAATCGCAAGGTATTGGCCGGCCGCTTTTTTTCCGACTTGGAGCTCGATCAGAAACTGCCGGTCTGCGTGCTTAATGCCACGACTGCGGCGAAGCTTTTCCCACTTTCGACACCCACGGGAAAATCGGTACGGGTGCAGGGCTTTTATTACAGCGTGCTGGGTGTCATCGAGGATGAAGGACAGCGTCTTCATACCGAGGGCGCCAGCGCCAAAACGAGCTCCAATGCGGCGGCGCAAATTATGATTCCGTTTACCACACTGACGGATCAGTTCGGCGAAACTGTTTTCCGCTTTCGCAGCGGTGGATTCGAGGCCGAGAAAGTCGAGTTTCATGAGGCCATTGTGCGGGTGGAGGATGTGACGCAGGTGGAGAGCCGGGCCAACGCGATCCGGCATCTGCTCAGCACCAACCACAAGAAGGAAGACTGGCGCATCACCGTGCCCGTGGAGTTGCTGCGGCAGGCGGAGCGCACCAAGCGCATCTTCAGCATCGTGCTGGGCAGCATCGCGGCGATTTCATTGCTGGTGGGCGGCATCGGCATCATGAACATCATGCTGGCCAGCGTCACCGAGCGGACGCGGGAGATTGGGATTCGCCGCGCCTTGGGCGCGCGGCAGGCGGACATCGTCGTGCAGTTCCTGATTGAAACGGTGCTGCTGTCTGGCGCGGGCGGCGTGCTCGGCGTCATCGTGGGCGTCTCCATTCCGATCATCGTCGAACACTTCGCCGGCGTCACCACCGTCGTGAAGTTTTGGTCACCCGCGCTGGCGTTCCTCATCTCCGTGATCACCGGCATCGCCTTCGGCATTTATCCGGCGCGGCGGGCGGCGATGATGAATCCGGTGGAGGCGCTAAGGCATGAGTAGGCCCTGCCCTAGTCCTCTTCGTCATCGCTTGCACTTTTCCCGCCGGCGATGATGCCGCGCTGGGTGGTGGCGACGAAGTCGGTGAAGCGGGCGGCTTCGGGAAGGAGAGCGGTGGCGCGGAGTTCTTCGACAGCCTGGGCGTTGTTGAGGCCGCTGCGATAGACCTTCCGGTAGGCGTCACGAAGAGCGCGCATCTGCTCACGGGAAAAACCGGCGCGCTTCAGGCCGACGATGTTGAGGCCGCGG
>JAXMIV010000503.1:0-2604 GCA_034377045.1 Prosthecobacter sp.
GCGCGCACGGGCGCGGGCGGTCAGGCTGGCGGCCACAAAGCTTGCAAGAGGCTGAACAGTGCCCCGAACGGGCCGTTCTTCGAGGGAAAACCCCCGAGTACCGAGGGGTTGCTGTTCCTACAATCCCGACTGACTGACCAAGTCTCCAGCCTGTCGCGACGGGCCGGGTGTTCCCATACCAAACCACGGAGTCAATCGATATGGATCGTCGTTCTCTCATCAAGCACGCAGGCATTGCCGGCGTGCTCGCCGCCGGTGCCGCGCCCGCAGTGCATGCCCAGGCCGCCATCCGCTGGCGACTGGCTTCGAGCTTCCCCAAGGCGCTCGACACCATCTATGGCGCGGCCGAGGTCTTTGCCAAGAAGGTCGGTGAAATGTCCGGCGGCAAGTTCTCGATCACGACGCACCCGGGTGGCGAGCTCATGCCCGCGTTCGGCGTGGTCGATGGCGTGCAGGAAGGTACCGTGGAGTGCGCCCACACCGCGCCCTACTACTTCTTCGGCAAGGACGACACCTTCGCCCTGGACTGCGCCATTCCCTTCGGCCTCAACAGCCGCCAGATGACCGCGTGGATGTACGAAGGCAACGGCATGAAGCTGTTCCGCGAGTTCTACGAGGGCTACAACATCGTCAACTTCCCCATGGGCAACACCGGCGCGCAGATGGGTGGCTGGTACCGCAAGGAGATCAAGTCCAAGGCGGACATGAAGGGTCTGAAGTTCCGCGCAGGCGGCTTCGCAGGCAAGGTACTGAGCCGCATGGGCGTGGTGCCGCAAAACATTCCGGGCGGCGAGATTTACCAGGCGCTGGAAAAAGGCACGATTGATGCAGCCGAGTGGGTCGGTCCGTATGACGACCAGAAGCTGGGCTTTAACAAGGTTGCCCCGTTCTACTACTACCCCGGCTGGTGGGAGGGTGGTCCGCAGCTGGACGCCTTTGTCAACAAGACGGCCTATGACAAGCTCTCCAATGAAAACAAGGCCATTCTGGAATCGGCTGCAGCCTTTGCGCATACCGACATGCAGGCCAAGTACGACGCCAAGAACCCAGAGGCGCTCAAGCAGCTCGTGGCGGCCAAAACCAAGGTGCTTCCTTTCCCCAAGGATGTGATGGACGAAGCCTTCAAACAGGCCACTGAACTGTATGCAGAAATCAGTGCCAGCAATCCGGACTGGAAGAAGATTTTCGAAGACTGGTCCGCATTCCGCCGTGACCAGAACCTCTGGTTCCGGTTCACGGAAATGCGCTTTGATCAGTTCATGCAGGCGCAAAAACTCTGAGTTTTTGATTCCCGCACAAAAAACCGCGCTCTGGCGCGGTTTTTTTATGCGCCTCCCACACGGCAGCAGACGGATAGATACCCGGTGTCAGGGGGAGTTCTTACCCCCCCGGCCCGGATGCCACCGCACCCTCCCACCGAAGTGCACGAATGCGCAGGAAAGGCCGGCGATCTGCCGCATGCATGGGGCCGTTCACGCCTGCGCGCAAAACAGTCCTGCCGGCCGACGAGCCACAAGGCGGGCAGGAAAAAGGGGCCGAGAGGCCCCTTTGGCAACAGATCCAGCAGCCGGTCAGGGCTACTTCTTCCTTGCATCCTTTTCGGCTGCGTCCATGATGGCCTTCATCGGGTCGTCTTCCTTGTTATCTTCCTTGGGCTGTGAATCGGCCTTCGGCATCTCCAGCTGTTCCATGACCTGATCGGCGTTGAGCTTGTCCACCTTCTCGATGCCACCGGTCACCAGGCTGGGGAAAATCATGATCGCTGCCACCATGATCAATTGCAGGATGATGAAGGCGATAGAGCCCTTGTATATTTGAGTCGTTGTGACAGCCGGAATGGCGGCGTTGGTCACACGGTCCCTGTAGTCAAACTTGGCGGCCACGCTGCGCAGGTAAAAAAGCGCAAAGCCGAAAGGTGGCGTCAGGAAGGAGGTCTGAAGGTTCATGGCGATGATCACGCCAAACCAGATCATGGCGTCATCGGCTGTCATGCCAGGCACCAGCCCCGGCAAAATTTTCTCGGCCACCGGCGCCAGCAGCGGAATCACGATGAAGGCGATTTCGAAGAAATCGATGAACATGCCCAAGATGAACACCAGGATGTTCACCACAATCAGGAAGCCCCAGGCACCGCCGGGTACACCCTTGAACAGGTGCTCCACCCAGATGTGACCATCGGCAGCATTGAAGGTGAAACTGAACACCGTGGAGCCAATCAGGATGAACAGCACAAAAGTGGCCAGCTTGGCCGTGTTCTCCAGTGCCTGCTTGAGCAGCGGCAGGTTCAGGCGTCGTTTGCCAATCGCCAGAATCAGCGCGCCCAGAGCACCCATGGCGCCGCCCTCGGTGGGCGTGGCCACACCAAGGAAAATGGTACCCAGCACCAGAAAAATAAGGATCAGCGGCGGCATCAGTACGAAGGTCACCTGTTCGGCCAACTTGGACAGCAGGCCCATGCCGGTTACCCGGTTGAGGATGGCAAGGCTCAGGCCGAGCAAGGACGCCAGGGTCATCGACAGGATGAATACCTCGTCGCCGGCTGCGGGCAAGGGCCGCTGCAGCCACGCAGTCAGCACCGCGTTGTGCACCTGGGCCCAGGCAAAA
>JAXMIV010000504.1:0-5751 GCA_034377045.1 Prosthecobacter sp.
CCGTCTCGTCATCCAGGGTGCGGTAAAGATCGCCAAGTACCTCGAGGGCGTTCTGAGAAGGAGGTTCGGGTATCAGACGAGCCACGGGCTTGCGATTGCGCGTCAGTGCGATTTCCTCCTGCCCGGTTTCCGCGCCCTCCAGAACGGCACTGAAGTTCCGGGCCACCTCGCTGACGGTGAGCGTCTTCATGGTGGAAGCATATCTGATGGCCTCTGTTTTAGCAAGGGAGGTCCATTTGCAGTTTGGGAGATGGCAGGGAAAAAACCGAATGGACAGGTGCAATCTGTCCGTTCTAAGCAAACATCACCCATGCTTAAGTCCATCAGCACTCCCAAGCTTCTGCTTTCAGTTCTTCTCGGCCTCTTCCCCCTGATTGCCACCGCCGCGGAGCCAGCTTTCAAGTTCAACGACCCCAACCCGCAGCGTTACGAACTCACCGCCCGGGCCAGTGCGATTGATTCGCGGGTGCGGGCGCATCCGGAGATTGATTTCATTTTGGAAAGCAAGGGCAAGCCGGCGGATACCGAGAACGCCAGCGTCGACACGAGTGTGGCGCCGCAGGGCAAACTGGTGATTTGGCTCATGGGCAACAGCGTGCCGTTGTTTGAACGCCTCAACAGCTACGGCCTGCATGCGATCCGTGTGCATTACGCCAATGGCTGGTTCGGCAAATTCGGCAAGGACTCACCCGGACCGGATGGCAAATTGCTGGATGGCATTCGTTTGGAAGCGGCCACCGGTGAAGATTTCAGCCCTGCCGTAACGATCCCCAAACCGGATGGCATGATGGAGCGGGCGTTTCAATTCGTGAAGTGGCTGAGCAAGGAACATCCCCAGGGAAAGTGGCACTACTTCCTGACCGAAGACGGCAAAGGGCTGCGCTGGGACCGGGTGATCATCTCGGGCAGCTCGCATGGTTCGACCACGGCGGCGCGATTTGCCAAGCATCAGAAGGTTGATCGCGTGGTGATGCTTTGCGGTCCGCGCGATCAGCATGAGACGTGGCAGAGCCTGCCCTCCACCACCTCGCCTAACCGATTCTTTGGTTTCAGCCACGTGCTGGATGGTGGTTGGACGGACGATCATTATTGCCGCTCGTGGGAGTTGATCGGCCTGCATCAGTTCGGGCCGGTCGTGAAGGTGGACCAGGCGCAGCCGCCTTATGGCAACACACGCCGCCTCATCAGCGCCGCGGATGTCAAGAACGACGCCAAGAAGGCGCACAGTTCCGTGCAGCCAGGCAGTGCCTCTCCGAAGGATGCCGAGGACAAATTCCTCTTTGAGCCGGTTTGGCGTTATCTCTACACCCATCCGGTGGATGCGGTGGGTGAATCGGTCGCGCAGGATGAAAGTTGCCTGAAGGATCAGCGTGAGACCGCGAAGAAAGCGAAATGAATGCCCTCCAGATCCTCGTGCCTTATCGCTATGCTGGTCAGTGGGTATTCGACGATCCCGCGGCCGGCTTGGAGCGTGAGCCGTTCGTTGCCGGCATCGACACGATGATTGATGAACTGGTCAAAGACATTCCTGACGCCGATTCCGGTTTTCGCCTGATCTTTTCGCCGACGCCATTCCCGGGTTACCTGATCAAACTTGAGTGGCGGCGCGAGGAATACGGCGGCAATTGGTACTTCAGCCCTCAGTTGGGCATTGAAGGCTGGCTCTGTCCCGCCCTCTTCAAATACTTCGAGAATGCGCCGAAGGAGCTCTACGCGCAGGTGCAACCAAAGTCCCGGTGACCTGCACGGGAATGGCAGGCGCTTTGGGATGCCGGCGCCAGATCAGGCATCATTTTGCCCCATTTTTTCACATGTCAACGCGGAGGATCGTGCTTATCAATGGGCATGAAGAATTACATTTGGGACTCCTATTTCGTGGAACTTTTCGACGCCTGTGTGGATGAGTATGACGACGGCAACAAGGATTTCGAAGCCTGGTTCAGCGACGAGGATCAGGAGTTCCTCAGGGACATCGGCTGCCGTGAGCGCGAGTTCTTTGATTTTGTCGAGGATAACGTCACCTCAGGCGGGGAAGAGCCGACCGCGATCACCGCGCTGCTGGTTGCCGCTGCCCGCCGGGATTACTTCAAAGTCGTCCAGAAGGGCGTTTCCAGCACGCGGATCGTCTATCCTTCCGACCTGCCCGCCAAAGACGCTGAAATGGAAGGCATCGCCTGGCTGCCCCGCATCATCGCTAAGGCCCGCGCCAAGCTGCGTGGCGAAATGGACGAAGACATCATGTTCGGCTGTGGCGGCGATCGCGCCTTCCTGTCCAAATTCGACATCCATCCCGCCGACTTCCTGCGCGAGGTCTGGGCCGCCCACGACGACGAGAAGGCAATTCTCGACTACGTGAAGAACGTCGGGAAGTGAGGCGCTTGTGGAACATTTTTCCTCTTCCAGCCGCGAAAGGGTGAGGAAACCCGTGAAAATGCGGTCTCAAAAGTCTCAAAAGGGTAGGCGAGGGGGCTTTTGAACCTTTTGAGGGTTCAAAACCAAGAGGCCACCAAAATATACAGAGGCTATTCGCAGGATGGAGCTGTGGAACAATTTAGTGAGGCAAGGCATCGTTGTGACTTGATTCTCCCTCCTGGTACTGTCCTGCGCATCAGCCTGTAAACATGCGGGATCAGAGCCAGTCTTACCTGGAGTGACCACCCTTGATGGTACTCTCTTGGTTGCCCGCGGAGAGCCAAAATAATTTCAGGACGCCCCTCAAAACGAGTCCTCAAAAGGTTCAAAAGGGGGGTATGGGAGGAATTTGGCGGCGGACTGCCAGCCCCGGGGGGGCCAAATACTTTCAGCCGCACCTGAAAACAAGGTCTCAAAACCCTCAAAACCCCTGGTTACGCCTTCCTGGCGGCCCTTTCATCCGAGCCACCACCTTCTATATAGTTAATAGAGGTGAAGCGCAAAAATTGGAAAATTTCTAATTTTGATATTGCGTTTCTATGATGGGAACTATAGATTTTCATCATCAGGACTCGTTTTTGACAAAATCCTCAGTTTTGAGCAACAACCACAACAGCCTTCTCGCCCGTCTATGAAAACCACAATTCTTTGCCTTCTCGGTCTTCTTGGTCTGAACCAAGTGAGCCAAGCAAGCATCCTGGGTATCTATGACTTCAATAATCTGCCCAATGCCTCCTCGCCGAACAACGCGAGCTGGGTCTCTCCCTGCATTGAGCTGTGCCCGCTGGGCCCTTGCGATTGCCTGAACCAGGGTTTGGTGACCTCGGGCGGACCAGACGGCTCGGCCTTCCGCACCTTCAGCGGCTGGGACAAGACCCAGTATGATCCGAGTGTCTATTTTGATCGCGCGGATGTCTACCAGTGGCCAAAGACGGTGGCGTTTGAGGCGCACGCGGCCGACGACAGCCTGGGCTTCATCAGCGGTTTGAGCGTGGACGTGCAGCGGCAGGACTCCAATAGTCCGGATACCCTCATGGCCTCGATTTTCTGGAAAGATGACCTCGGCGCCGTGCAGTTTCGGTCGTCGGGCCCGGTATCCCTGGGCAGCGTGGGCTCCTGGGACACGATCGACTTTGATTTCGTCAATGGCACCGCCGATCTCCCATCCGGCGCGGAATACTCAGGCGAAGACTTCCTGTTCGAGCTGTATGCCTGGGGCGGCGACGGCGGCCAGCTCAATCTTGATAATGTGACCGTGATGGGCCAGTGCGCGCCGATCCCTGAGCCTGGTGGCGCCCTGCTGGTGGCCTGCGCGGGTTTTGTGCTGATGCTGCGCCGCCGGCGCCGCTAGACGATTCGATTGACTTTCTGTTTTGGTTTCGGGCGAGGCCGCTCTCCGTTGAAGGGAGAGCGGCCATTTTATTTATTGATACCTTTGGCCTTGCCCGACTGGCGGATTTCACTCACCCTTCCGCCATGCCAAGCCGTGCGTCCATCGTCGCCGCCCTCGTCCTCATGTCCTGCCCCGCCTCTGTCCCTGCTGCTCCCATTACCTCCTCAGTCTGGGGAAAGACGGCCAAAGGCGAGGAGGTGCGGCTTTTCGTGCTGCGCAATGCCGGGGGCATGGAAGTGCATCTGACCAACTACGGCGGCATCATCGTTTCCCTGACCGCGCCCGATCGCGACGGCAAGTTTGCCGATGTGGTGCTGGGCTTCGATTCTCTGGAGCCTTACCTGGGCAAGCACCCGCATTTCGGCGCCATTACCGGACGCTACGCCAACCGCATCGGCGGCGCGACTTTTGCCATTGATGGAGTTCAATCCGAGGTGACCAAGAACTCGGGCAAAAATCACATTCATGGCGGCAAGGAGGCTTTTGATAAGAAGGTGTGGCAGGCGGAGACCTTCGAAAAAGCCAACGGCAGCGGCGTGAAGATGATTTACACCAGTGCCGACGGCGAAGAAGGCTTTCCCGGCACGCTGGCCTGCACCGTGACCTACGCGCTCACGGACGACAACGCGCTGACGATCACCTACAGCGCCACCACCGACAAACCGACGGTCGTGAACCTAACCAACCACAGCTATTTCAATCTCGCGGGTGAAGGCAGGGGTGATGTACTCGGCCACGAAATGCAAATCGCGGCGGACTTTTTTACTCCGACCGATGATGAGTTGATCGCCACCGGAGAGATCGCCCGTATTGAAGACACGCCGTTGGATTTCGACGAGCCGCATCTCCTTGGCGAACGCATTGACGTGGAATTTGATCCGTTGGTGCAGGGACAGGGTTATGATCACAACTATGTGCTGAAAGGCAGCGGCCTGAAACTCGCGGCGCGTGCCAAAGATCCCGCCAGCGGCCGCGTCATGGAGGTGCGTACGACCGAGCCCGGCGTGCAACTTTATACCGGCAATCATCTCAAGGATGTGAAAGGGAAAGCCGGTCATGTTTATCAGAAGCGGCACGGATTTTGTCTGGAAACCCAGCGTTTTCCGAACAGTCCGAATCAGCCGCACTTTCCGAGCGCGACGCTGCGTCCGGGAGAGACTTACCAACACACCACGATCTTTACGTTTTCCGCCGAGTGACTGCCCCCGTTCCGCTTCCACGCCTGTCGGTCCCCAAGGTCCGGCCCTTTGTCCAGGAGCAGGATTTCGCCGCCCGCCAATACCGCGGCCGCCGCGATAATCAGGAGGATTATTATGCCTTCGCGGACGCGGCGGACATGAATGAGCCGTCGCTGCGGAAACTGCTGCTGGTGGTGGGAGACGGACTCGGCGCGCATGCGGGTGGCAGCGTCGCCAGCTATCTGGCCGTCAATGCCTTTGTCCGCGCCTTTCATGAGCAGCCGGGCCCGCCTGCCGGCCGCCTGCGCGCGGCGCTGGACATCGCCAATGAAGTGCTGGGCTATGTCACCAATCACATGCCCTCGCTGGCGCCACCGATGGGCACCACCATGATTTCCGTGCTGATCAGTCAGGACAGCCTGCAATGGATCAGTGTCGGTGATTCGCCGCTGTTTCTGTTTCGTGACGGCACCCTGCGCCGGCTCAATGCGGATCATTCCCTGACGCCGCTGCTCGACGAACGGGTGCGCCTGGGCCAAATGACCGCCGATGAGGCCGCGAATCATCCCGATCGCCACGCCTTGCAGAGCGCCCTGCTGGGGATCCCGATGGCGCTGGTGGACACGGTGAGCGAACCGATGCACCTGAAGTCCGGAGATCTCGTCATCGCCGCCAGCGACGGCATCTTTACGCTCGCTCACAAGGTGCTTGAGGAATTGCTCGGCTTTGGCAAAAACACCACGGCCGATAAAATCGCCGAAGCCATCC
>JAXMIV010000505.1:0-4529 GCA_034377045.1 Prosthecobacter sp.
TCAGCGCGGCGATGGCGGCGATCACGCCCACGCCTTCGCCCATGCCCACGGCATTGCCGGTCACGCGGTAGCTGGAGTGCGAGATGAAATCGCCGCTGATGCAGCGGCCGGCCATCATCAGGCCGTCCACGTCTTTCGCGATCATGGCGCGGAGCGGGATGTCGTAGGGCGTCACTTTGATGCCCTTGGCGTGCACCCCGCCTTTGAGCGTGTTGTGTTCGGCGGTGGTGGCGTGCACGTCCACGCCGAAGGTGACGCGGACCACACCATCGTCATAACGCGCGCCTTTGATCAGGTCCTCCTTATGCACCGTGAAGCGCCCGGCGATGCGGCGCCCATCCCGCACGCCGATCTGCTCCGCGGTGGCGACGAGTTGAACACCTTCCCACGGGCCGCCGAGTTTGCGCAGGCCAGTGACCATCTTGTTCATCTCCGCGCGGGCGCGGACGGTGGCGGTGGTGACTTCCGCGGCGTCAAAGGGTTTGACGCCGTATTCGTGATTCATCATCGCTAACAAAAGATTGTCCCGGATCTGCCAGATGGTGGGCCTGCTGTAGGAGGGGAAGTGACCGGTGCGCTCGATCTCCTGGCGGATGCGATTCTTCTTCTCGTCGTTGGTGTTTTCTCCGGGCAAGGGCGTGCCGAAACGGACGAACTCGCGCAGAGCTTCCACGTCCTTTACGACAAGGAGCGCATTGAGCGACATGGGCTGGCAAGGGCAATCGGCCGCTTCGCCAATCTCAAAGGCGCATCCCGCGAGCGCACCCAGGTCGCCATCACCCGTGGTGTCGATGAAGACCGGGGCGCGCCAGGATTGGCGACCGGACTTGGAATCAGTCACAATCGTGGTTAGGCGGCGTCCCTCGCGGTAGGCGGAAGCGACGCGTGTGTGGAATTGGAACTTCACACCGGCATCGGCACACAGTTCCTCGAGCAGAAGCTTCAGCGCTTCGGGGTCATAGGCGAAGCTCTTGGCGCTGGCGCCGCGGCGCGCATCGCGCTCTTCGAGGCGAGTGCGCAGTTCCTTGGCGAAGCCGGGTTTGTCAAAGTCGAGGAAGTAACCGAGCAGGCCGGCGGTCCAGACGCCGCCGAGGCAGCCGCGCCATTCGAAGAGGCGCACCTTGGCTCCCGCCCGCGCCGCCGTGATGGCGGCGGTGACGCCAGCGGGGCCGGCGCCGCAGACGATGACGTCGGCGTCATCGTTTAGAGGGATGTCGCGGGCCGGTTCTGAGAAGAGGTCACTTGGTGAAGCCTCCTTGTCCGCGCCCACGGCTGTGCTTTGGCCGATGGCTGTGCCAGCCAGCGCGGCGTGGAGAAAGTGACGGCGGGAGAGTGAAGGGGGCTTCATGGGATTAGAGATTCACGACGAAGGCAGGGCCGATGTTTCAAGTTTACTCGCGGGAGTCCGGCTGGCCACACCTGCCCTTGCGGGCAGATTCTCGGTGAACCAGGACGCGAAGAGGCAGGCGTCCCAGATCATGGTCGGCCAGCCGTGCTTCTTCCCGGGTCGCACCGTGAGTTCGACATCATGGCCGAGTTCAGCGGCGCGCTGCTTGAATCGCACGGATTGATCCAAGGGCACCAGGGTATCCGCATCGCCATGAGCGATCAGAATCGGCGGGAGATCCTTGGTGATGTGATCGATGGGCGAGACATCGCGGCCGATGATCTTCCATTCAGAGAGGATGGTGCCTTTGGGGCCAAAAGCGTTGCGGAAGCTTTTGGGCGGACCGCCATCGTGAAGATTCTGAGTGGAGGGGCCGAGATTGAGGAGGTCAGTCACGGGGAAGAATACCGCGGCTGCTTCGACCTCGCTGCTCTGCCGATCGACAAGGTCGACCGCGCTGGGATTGCCTGGTCCTCCGCGTGTGGCGAGCATGAGGCTGAGATGTCCGCCGGAACTGCCGCCCGTCACGCCGAGGCGCTGTGGATCGATGCCATACTCATGGGAATGCAGGCGGATGAAGCGGGTGGCGCGGTGAACGTCCGCCACGATGTCCATGACGCTGGCCTCAGGCTGGGAGAGATGCGAGATGGCAAAGACGGTGTGTCCCTGGCGCAGGAAAGGAGCCACCATCCAGGGGCGGAATTTTTCGGGGGCGGACTTCCATCTGCCGCTGATCATGACCAGAATGCCGATGCCATTCGGACGGGCCGGCTGAACCACCTCCAAGGACAGGTCGTGGCCGTTCCGCTGGCCGTAAACCACCTTGTGCACGACAGTGACTGAGGGATTGAAATACCACCACAAACCCGCGGCGACGAGAAGAACGAAAAGGCAAGCACGCAGGAACCAGCGAAGACTGAAACGAGAGAAGCGGCGGAGTCGGCTCATGCGATTAGATTTGGTTAGGTCAGGATCGGCGGGAATGGTGAAGAAGAACTTAGCTCACTTTTTCCAGAAACAGGGTCAACTCATGCCGATTGTAGGTCAGATGAGTTTGGGCAAACAAACGAAGGTTTGCTTCTTCGGCCAAGGTTACGATTTTCCGAAAGAGCGCGCAAGGGTCTTCCAAGGTTTCGACCCGCGGCAGCTTGAGAGTGAAGACGATGAGTCCCTGCTTTTTCAGAAAGTGCGACAGCCGGGTGACGTGAGCGATGGATTCCCGCGGCGGGCCGTTGAGATCGGAAAGGAGGGCGTCGTAGGTTGCGCCTGCCTTGGGTTCGAAGGTGGCCACATCGGCGTGAACAAAGGTTAGGCCGGGCCGGTTGTCGAGCCGTTTGTCCAGCGGGGCGCGGTCGATCGCGGTCACGCGCTGGCCGCGTGCCAGCAGTTCGGCTGTCATGCCGCCGGGGCAGGCCCCCAACTCCAGCCAGTGCCTGCCTTCGGGAAGGGCCGGACGATGAAGGAGCAGGTAGTGCAGGGCTTCCGCGATCTTGGCTCCGGCGCGGCTGATCGTGTCCGGTGAATCCTGATCCACATACTTGCTGCCGCCCGCATACAGGCCGTTCGAAGCGCGCGGACTTTGCATGCCGCAGAAGAGGCCCTCCTTTCCCACCAGACAGAAGAGTGTCTCGGTTGTCGGTTCTTGTTCTTCCACGGTTGCGGCGCTTAGTTTGGGGAATAGTTGCAGCGTCCGGCCGCGCAGATTCGAAGCGAGACTCTTGTAATACTTGTCCGGCGATCCTGGATTGAGTTGGCCGATGAAGATGCCCTGCGGTTTCCGCTCGCCAAATTTTTTCAACAGCGTCTGCGCCGCCCTTTCGACGAAGCCCTCCATCTTCTGCGGATTGCAGGGCCAGGTGTGATCCATGGGCAGATTCCAGCGCGCGAACTTCGCCGCCTCCGATTGCTGGATGGCCTTGGGCGTTGTCGTCTTGATCAAATAGTAGTCATGCCCAAGCCGGGTGCTGGAACTCGCTCCGAACCGCTGCAACACCTCATCCGCGATCCCTGCAAAGATCTCCGGGATGCGCACCAGCCAGGGACTGGCCAGTGGGGTGGATGAGTTTTCCGAGGCGGTTGTCATGCCGATGACCTCGCCCCACCGCCCGGCCTCTGCAAGCAGGTGAATCGGCGTGAAACTATTTTTAGCGAAATCTCGCATCCGCTCGATCCGTGCTTGCCATTGGCGCCGTCGCGCTCGCCATTCAATCGGACAATCTTTTGGAGAACCGGTCTTACCGTCTTGCTTTCGCCGCAAATTCCCCTCACACTTGCGGTTCATCGCCATGAAACCAGCCGTCCTCTCCCGTCTGTTCGCTGCCGTTGCCGCACTCTTTTTCCTGGCCTTCGCGTGCCGGGCGGAGGTGAATGAGGTGCAGAAAGTCAGCGAGGATGTGTATTTCCATGAGGGCGAGCTGGCGCCGTCCGGACACTGCAACAACGGCTGGATCATCTTTGAGGATTATGTGGTGGTGATTGACGCCAATTTCCCTTCCGGCGCGCGAGTGATCCTGCCGAAGATCAAAGCGCTCACGGATAAGCCCATCCGGTTTGCGTTCGACACGCATCATCACGGCGACCATGCGTATGGGAATCAGGTGTGGGTGGAAAATGGCGCGACAGCGGTCGCCCATGTCGGCGTGCTGGAGGAGATGAAGAAGTACGAAACGGGACTCTTTGGCGGCAAGTCCGGCCGCTGGGAGGATGCGGCGAAGGGGCGCAAGGATGTCGCGGAGAGCAAGCTGAAGGCGCCGACGCTGCTGTATCGCACGGAGATGATTTTTGATGATGGCAAGCATCGCGCGGAGCTGCTGCACTTCGGCGTGGCGCACACGCATGGGGATGGCTTCGCCTGGCTGCCGAAGGAGAAGATTCTCTTCACGGGCGATGCCTGCGTGAACGGCCCCTACAACTTCACCGGCGATGGCGACATCGGCCAGTGGATCCAGACGCTGGAGGCGGTGAAGAAGCTCGGCGCGAAGATCATCTGTCCCGGTCACGGCCCGATGGGCGGCCCGGAACTGCTGGAAGATCAGCAGGCGTATTTTTCCGCCCTAACCGAAGAGGTGAAAAAGTATGCCGGCCAAGAACCCGCGAAGGTCGAGGCCGCGGTGCCTGCCATCATGGCGGCGCTGAAGAAGAA
>JAXMIV010000506.1:0-3106 GCA_034377045.1 Prosthecobacter sp.
CGGCCAGGATCGGATAAAGCACCTTCCCCTTCCTGCCGGGCTTCAGGGTATCCCATTCGATCTCAAAGAAGTGCGCATAGGGGGAAGCCTGTCCATGCTCCAACACATCCATCCACCAATCATTGGTGGCATCGCCGATACCCATGTGGTTCGGCACGAAATCGACCACGAGCCCCATGGCGTGGCGATCAAGCTCCGCCACGAGTTCTTCAAAGTCCGCCCGGGTGCCGATCTCGGCATTGAACTCGTTGGGATTGCTGACGTCGTAACCATGGGTGGTACCGGGGTTCGCCCGAAAAAACGGCGAGGCGTAAACATGGCTGATTCCCAACTGGTCCAGATACTTCACCAAGGGGATCGCCTGCCGAAAGGTGAAGCCCGCGTGAAACTGCCAGCGATAGGTCGCGCGGGGAATGGAGGGTGCCATACTGTGATCAGGACCGAGGTCTTCAAAGACTTCGCAGGACACCGGTCCCATGGGTGTACCGACTTGGATAAGCGCACTGCCGCCACGCGCCCCGAAACATAGGTACGATGAGTCAAGATCTCTGGTTTAAGGACGCCGTCATCTACCAACTGCACATCCGTGCCTTTCAGGACAGCAATGGGGATGGCATCGGCGACTTTCCCGGCCTCTTGCAAAGGCTCGATCACTTCACGGATCTGGGCGTGACGGCGCTATGGCTGCTGCCGTTTTACCCCTCGCCGCTGCGGGATGACGGCTATGACATCGCGGACTACTATTCGGTCAACGAAAGCTACGGCACGCTCGCGGATTTTCGCGCGTTCATGGAGGCTGCGCATGCGCGGGGACTGCGGGTCATCACCGAACTGGTGCTCAATCATACCAGCGACCAAAATGCCTGGTTCCAGCGCGCCCGCCTGGCCCCGCCGGGATCGCCGGAGCGAGAGTTCTACGTGTGGAGTGACACGCCAGATCGCTACCAGGAAACGCGCATCATTTTCAAAGATTTCGAGACTTCCAACTGGACTTGGGATTCGGTGGCCAAGGCGTATTTCTGGCACCGGTTCTACTCCCACCAGCCGGACTTGAACTTCGACAATCCCGCGGTTCACGAAGCGCTGTTCGAGGTCATCGACTTCTGGCTCGAGATGGGGGTCGACGGCGTGCGTCTGGATGCGGTGCCGTATTTGTATGAGCGCGAGGGAACGAACTGCGAAAACCTGCCGGAGACCCACGCCTACCTGAAAAAGCTGCGCGCCCATATCGATGACAAATTCCCCGAGCGGATGCTGCTGGCGGAAGCCAATCAATGGCCTGAAGACTCAGCGGCGTATTTTGGCGACGGCGACGAATGCCACATGAATTTCCATTTTCCGCTGATGCCGCGGATGTTCATGACGCTGCAAATGGAAGACCGATTTCCGCTGGTGGACATCATGAACCAGACGCCGGCGATCCATGAGACCTGCCAGTGGGGCATCTTTTTGCGCAATCATGACGAGCTGACGCTGGAGATGGTGACGGATGAGGAGCGCGACTATATGTACCGCGTGTATGCGCAGGACCCGCGCGCGCGAATCAACCTCGGCATCCGCCGCCGACTGGCGCCGCTATTGGGCAACAACCGCAAGAAGATCGAACTGATCAATTCCCTGCTCTTCTCGATGCCGGGAACGCCGATCATCTATTATGGCGATGAGATCGGCATGGGTGACAACTTTTACCTGGGCGATCGCAATGGCGTGCGAACGCCGATGCAATGGAGCCCTGACCGCAACGCGGGCTTTTCAACGGCCAACCCGCAAATGCTGTTTCTGCCGGTGATCCGCGATCCTGAGTATCATTATGAAGCCGTCAATGTGGAGGTCCAGCAACGAAATCTATCGTCCCTCTACAGTTGGATGAAGCGGATCATGCAGGTGCGGCGGGAGTCGCGGGCCTTTGCCTGCGGCACCCTGGAGTTCCTGCATCCTGAGAATGCAAAGATCGTCGCCTATGTGCGGCAGTACGAGGAGGACACGATCCTGATCGTGGCCAATCTCTCGCGCTTCACGCAATATGTGGAGCTGGATCTTTCGGCCTACGCCGGGCAAACGCCGGTGGAGATGTTTGGCAAGACACGGCTTCCCGAAATCAAACTGACCCACACCGCGCTGACGCTGGGACCTCACGGATTCATGTGGCTGCAACTTCAGCGCACCACGGATGGAACGACCACGCAAGAGTGGACAGCGCCGCTGCTTTCGTGCCCGCCGGTTTGGGGCCGGCCGTTGCACCAGGCTCTGGAGCAGCGAGTGCTGCCGGTCTATCTCCAGTACTGCCGCTGGTTCGGCGGCAAAGGCCGCCGATTGCGGGAGGTGCACGTGCTACAGGACCTGCCTTTCGATGGCACGGAGGTGCATATCCTGCTGATCGAAGCGGCGTTCGTGGAGGGATTGGCGGAGCAGTACCTGATGCCTTTGGTCCTGCTGCAGGGCGAGAAAGCCACGCGGCTGATCACTTCTTCCCCGGATAAGACGATCGCCAGATTTGGGGAAGATCACATTCTTTACGACGCGCTGCATCTGCGCGATTTCCAGGCCGTTCTGTTTCGGAGCCTAACGGAAGATGGCGTCACTCCCCACCTGATGAGCGTCGCGCGCAATGAGAGCGAAGCGCTTGATCCGGCGGATCTGAAGAAGGCGATCCTCAACATTCGTGTACACGCTGGCGAACAGTCCAACACGTCGATCAGCTACGCGGACATTTGGTTGCTGAAATTCTTCCGAAAGTTTGAAGCCGGGGTGCATCCGGAAGTGGAAATGACCCACTACCTAACCAGGCATGACTTCAATGTACCAGACTTTGTTTCGGCGCTTAACTTGGAGGCGAAGGATGGCAAGGGTGTGATGGCGATGCTGGTGGAGTATACCCAGCACCAAGGTGACGGCTGGGTCTACACTCTGGATTCCCTGGCCCGGTACTTCGAACGCGTGATCGAAGCCCGGGGCAGCGGACAGGAAGTGAGTACGGAGGAATTGATCGGTGCGGTCTATCCCCAACGGGCGGAACAATTGGGACGCATCACGGCGGAGATGCACGTGGCACTGTCCGACTCCCCCAGAGATCCCGCCTTCCGGCCGGAGCCTTTCACCGGTTTCT
>JAXMIV010000507.1:0-2638 GCA_034377045.1 Prosthecobacter sp.
TACTGAATCCCGGGGAGTGGGAGCAACCGGAGCGCAAGGAGACGAAGTTGCATGCGGTGCTGCTTGATCGCAGCGCCTCGATGGTTGTTCGCGATGCCGGCGATGCGACCCGCTGGGCGGGCGGTCTTGCCGTGACGCAAACGATCGCAGAAAAAGGCGGCGATCTGGTGAAGACCTTTACGTTTAGCGACACGCTGGAAGGCGATGCCTTGAAAGCAGATTTGAAACCCGATGGCCAGGCCAGCGCCATTGTCCACAGCGGCATCGGTTTGTTCAGTGGCACCTCCGGTCTCGGGAGAAAACTCGCCAGTATCACCCTCATCAGTGACGGGCGTCAGACTCGCGAAGACGCGGCGGCAGAATTGATCCTGCACGCCCGCGCCGCGCAAGTGCCGTTGCATGTCGTGCCGCTCGGGGGAGACTGGGGCGGCCGCGATCTTGTTTTGCATATCACTCGCCGCCTCGTGATGGCTCTGCCGGACAAGCCCGTGACGGTCAGTGTGAGTATTGAAAATCGTGGCCTTGGCCTTATCAAACCCCGGGTGCAACTCGTCGATGGTGCTGGTAAATCTCATGCTGAACGCGATGTCGAACTCGACAGTGGCAGTAAAAAAATAATCAGCATGGAAGTGCCGAAACTGCCCGGGGGCGATTACCGTGTTGTGGCGGCCACCCAGCAGGGTGAGGATATCACCCGCAACAACGAGGACCATCTGCGAGTGCAGGAGTTAACCAGCCGCACACGGGTGTTCATTGCGGAAGGCGCCCCTTATTGGGATAGCAAGTTCCTCGCCCAACTCCTTCGCGAGCAGGGATTCATGGAAGTGCGGGCGGTGTATCGGCTCAACGCCGAGCGTTACTTCCGCGTCGATGGCGGCAGTTCCGAACCGGTCGTCAGCGGGGCCTCGACCTTCCCGGAATCCGCCGAGGATTTTGCCAATCTCGATCTCATCGTGCTGGGCAAGGGCGCGGAAGGATTTCTGGATGCCAAGCGGATCGAAGCCTTGAAAAGTTTTGTGCGCGATCGCGGCGGTGCTTTGCTCATGGCCCGCGGCAAATCGTATGCGGGGCGTCTGCCGGAGATGGAAGCGCTGGAACCCGTCGAGTGGGGGGCTGCGATGGATGGCGATTTCCGTTTTGAACCGGGCAGTGTTGGCGAAGCCGCGGGATTGTTCGGTCAGGTGTTGCCGGAGGCCAAGGATCCATTGTGGCGTCAGCTTCCCGTGCTCAAAGACGTGGTGACCATCACGAAACTCAAGCCCTTTACACAAGTCATGGCGATGGGGGTGAGGCCTGCCGTGGGTCGGGAGGAACGCGTACCGCTGCTCGCGGCCCGTCATTACGGACGGGGTGTTGTCGTGGCGCTCAATGCCGATGGTTTGTGGAAGTGGGATTTTGATCCCCAGGCACGCAAGCTGGGCAACATGTATGAGGAGTTCTGGACGCAACTGTTGCAATGGACCGCCTCGTATGCGGAGTTCCTTCCCGGACAGGAGCTTTCGTTGCGTCTCAGTGAATCCACGGCAAAACTCGGTCGTGGGGTGCGGGCAAGCATCGGCTGGCGCGGTGGCAAGGATGTGCCGCAACCGAAAGTGCGCGTGTTCAAAAACGGCCTACTGGTGAAAGAGATGTCCGCGAGCGAAGCGGAAAGTGATGCTGAAGGCCGGCGCTCATGGACGGCTCTCCTGCAAACCGAAGCGCCGGGAACCTATCGCGTGCAGGCTTTCAATGGCGACAAACCCGGCCCCGAGGCTGTGCTGCAGGTGCTCGCACCGCCGGGCGAGCAGGAATCCTTTGCGGCGGATCCGGATTTTCTTCGTCAGCTCGCGATGGCGACTGGCGGTGAGGTATGGAAGCCGGATGACGCGGCGGCACTGGTCAAACATCTCTTCTCGCCGCCTCCGGACACTTCCAGGGAACACGAGAAAGCCATCTGGCATTCGCGCTGGTCGCAACCCTATATTCTCGTGCCCCTCATCCTGCTGCTCGCAATCGAATGGTGGTCGCGCCGACGGTTGGGGCTGCTGTAACTCTGATTCATTTCCGCCATGGACAACTTCTTCTCCGCACTCACAAGTTTCGCCGCCCGCTGGCGTCTGGGACTGTTGCTGGTTACGCTTTTGTCGATTGTATCGTTAGGCTGGCTGCTGTTGATCGCCGTCGGCTTGCTGGATTATGCCGCGCCGTTTAGCGATGCGGTACGTCCGGTATTATTCGCCGGGTGGTGCAGTGTGTTGGTCCTCATTGCTCTTCGCGGTCTGGTGCCGTTGATCAAATTCGAGAACAAAGCGGCCGCTTCGTTTGCCGATGCCGCGCTGTCGGCGCGCCGTCCGGTGACGACCGCGTTTGAGATTTCCAGCCAGCAGGCGGAGGTTACGCCGTTGCGCAGGTTCTTAACGGAAAAAGCACTCTGGGAGGGCACCCGTGCGCTGATGTCGCTGAAGTTCCCCGCCACCCTGCCGTGGCAGGCGATTCGGCGTGGACTGCTGCTGCTTGCGGGAGTGATGGTATTGTTTGCAGGAGCTTGCATCATCAATCTGGATGCCGTGAAAACCATTGCCGGACGACTGCTGCGCCCCCACGCAGACATCCCCCCCTACAGTGCGCTCAAGTTTGAGGTCACACCATCGACGCCCAA
>JAXMIV010000508.1:0-3380 GCA_034377045.1 Prosthecobacter sp.
CCGGCACTGCCCGCGGTGGGGACGTCATCGTGGCCTGCGACCTTGGGGTGAATTTCCTTGGTGCTCGTCGCCAGCAGGAAAAGGCCGCCCACGATGAGAATCAGGTCTTTCCAGGAGATCTCATTCCCCCGCAGATTGAACAGCGGTTGGGTAAGCTGCATCACCCAGGAGATGGACAGCAGCAGGAGAATGCGGGTGACCATCGCAAAGGCGAGGCCCAGGAAACGCGCCCGGGGACGTTCGGCGGCGGGCAGCCTGTCCACCAGAATGGAAATGAAGACGATGTTATCGATGCCCAGGACGATCTCCAGGACCGTCAAGGTGAGCAGAGCGATCCAAGCCTCCGTGGAGGAGAGCCAGGAAAAGTCGAAAAGGTTTAGCGTGGCAGCATCGGCGAGCAGCGTCATGGGTGGCGATTGTAGTGGGGAATGAAGATTGGGCAAACGCGACTGAAGAGGTTCCAAAAACGCGCGTTTCTTGTAGCACCCTTCGCGCCGGGTTCCTCTGCCGGACTTCCGGCGCGAATCTCCCTCCGCCATGACCATGAAATACCTCCTCCCCGCATTCGCCCTCCTGCTGACAGGCGCCGCCTCCGCCGCCGATCTCCCCGTGGTCGCCCAGCCCGATCTCAAGGCCCCACTGCCCGCCGAATGGTCCGTCCAAAAAGGCACCTGGGAGGTGAAGGACGGCGAAATGAGCATCGCCGAAATCCCCGCTGACAAACACGCGGCCGTGCTTTGGCACAAGGTGCCGCTGCAGTCCGGCGTCGTGGAGTGCGAGTTCAAATTCGATGGCGCCAGGGTGTTCATCCTCGGCTGCGATGGCGACCGGCACATTGGCCGCGTGGTCATCACCCCCAAATCCATGCAGATCCGCGACGACTCCACCGAGGTGAAAGGCAAGTCGCCAAGCACGCTCCTGGCGGAGGCCAAGTTCGACCTGAAGCCCGGCCAATGGTATCCGCTGCGCTATGAGTGGAGCGGCGACCGCATGGCGGCGAAGGTGGGCGACTTGGGGAGCATCGACGCCACCAATCCCAACCTCGGCAAAAAGAAGGCGCGCTGGTGGTTCGCGGTGAGTGGCGCCAAAATGAGCGTGCGCGCCGTCAAGGTCGCGGGAGCGCCCTGATCACCTCGCGGGCGGCGCTGGCATTTGGGCGCGCACTTCCTACACTGCGGCGTGCCCCGTTCCGCCGATACCTCCACCTCTGCCAAGCCTGAGCGGCTCTCGGGGTTGGTGGAGCGTGTCGTGTTTCACACGGAGGAGACCGGTTACTGCATCCTCAAGGTGCTGCCGGACGGCCGCCGGGAACCCGTGAGTTTGATCGGCAAGGCCCCGCGCGTTGTCGCTGGGGAGCAGTTTGAAGCGGAAGGAAAGTGGGAATCAACGCGGGACTACGGACCACAATTCAAAGCCGATGTCTTGAAACTGCAGCGGCCTGATTCGCTGGCCGGCATCGAGAAGTACCTCGGCAGTGGTTTGATCGAAGGCATCGGCCCGGCGTATGCCAAGCGGCTGATCGCCAAATTCGGCAAAGGCATCTTTGAGGTGATCGAGAACGAATCCGCGAAGCTGGAGGCGGTGGAAGGCATCGGTCGCAAGCGGCGGCTGGAAATTCGCGAATCGTGGGTGAAGCAAAAGTCCGTGCATAACATCATGTTGTTTTTGCATCAGCACGGCATCAGTTCCGGCCGCGCGCTGCGCATCTATAAGACCTATGGGGATGAGGCGCTGTCGGTTCTGAATTCAAATCCCTACCGGTTGGCGCAGGACATCCACGGCATCGGCTTCAAGACGGCGGATGAAATCGCGGCGCAGATGGGCATCGCGCCGGATGCGCCGGAGCGGATTCGCGCGGGCATCCTGCATGTGCTGGAAACCGCCGCTGCCGGCGGCCACTGCTGCCTGCCGGAAACGCTGGTGACAGAGAAAGCGGTGGAGTTGCTCGGCGCCGAAGCATCGCGGCTGATTCCCGAAAGCATCGAAGCTCTGCTGCTGGCGACCTTGCTCGAACGGCACACGGTGAATCGCGAACCGGTGCTCTATCTGCCGCCGTTGCGGGCGGCCGAACAAACGATTGCGCAAAGACTGCGAGAGATCGCGGCGTTACCTGCCGCCTATCCGCCGATCGATGAAGCGGCGGTCCTGGTCTGGGCCGCGGAGAAGACGGGCAAGGAACTGGCGCCGAGTCAGCAGCGGGCCGTGCGCGAAGCTTTGTGCAACCGCTGCCTGATCATCACCGGCGGCCCCGGCGTCGGCAAGACCACGATCTTGAGCACCATCCTCGCCATCCTCAAGAGCAAGGAAGTGAAGGTCGTGCTCGCCGCGCCGACGGGGCGCGCGGCGAAGCGGCTCAACGAAAGCACCGGCCTGGAGGCGAAGACGCTGCATCGCTTGCTGGAATACCAGGGCAGCGGCAACTGGGGACGCCACCGCGGGCGCACGCTGACGGGCGATCTCTTTGTCCTGGATGAAGCCTCGATGATTGACGCGCCGCTGATGGCGCAGTTTCTCTCCGCCCTGCCGGAGGGCGCGCATCTGCTCATCGTTGGCGATGCGGATCAACTTCCCTCCGTGGGGCCGGGCATGGTGCTGCATGATCTCATTGAAAGCGGCAAGGTTCCCTCGGTAAAGCTTACGGAGATCTTCCGCCAGGCGGCCAGCAGCCGCATCATCACCAGCGCGCACGAGATCAATCGCGGCCACGTGCCAGACTTGAAGCCCGCGCGCGACAGCGATTTCTTCTTCCTCGAAACCGGCAGCGCCGAGGAAGTGCGGGACACCTTGGTACAACTGGCACACACGCGCTTGCCGGCGAAGTATGGCTTTGATCCCATCACGGACATCCAGGTGTTGACCCCGATGAACCGTCATTTGTTAGGCACGCGCAGCCTCAATGCCGATCTTCAGGCCGCGCTGAATCCACCGAATGAACTCAAGTATGAGATCGATCGTTTCGGCGTCACCTTTCGCGTGGGCGACAAGGTCATCCAGACGCAGAACAACTATGACAAGGAAGTCTTCAATGGGGATATCGGTCACATCATCGAGATCGCGACCGAACCTTTGAAGGTGAGCGTCCGCTTTGATGATCTGCGCGTGGTTGAGTATGAGCCCGGGGAGCTCGACGAGCTGCAATTGGCCTATGCTCTGAGCATCCACAAGAGCCAAGGCAGCGAATTTCCCTGCGTGCTCATTCCCGTGAGCACCCAGCATTACGTCCTGCTCGAACGCAGCCTCATGTACACCGCCGTCACTCGCGCTCGCAAACTGGTCGTTCTCGTGGGTGATCCAAAGGCCCTCGCCTTGGCCATCAACCGCCAGGAAAGCCGCAAACGCTGGACGGGGTTAAGGGAGATGCTGTGAGCGGCTCAGAGTGG
>JAXMIV010000509.1:0-4220 GCA_034377045.1 Prosthecobacter sp.
GCAGTAGCCCGCGAAGGCTACGGCCGCAGTGAGCAGGAGAATGAGGAGTCCGCGTTTCACCTCGTTCTGTGCTATCGGGCCATCGCCAGTGGGTTCACTGAATCGGCGTAGTGAGCTTCCAGTTGTTTCCATTGCTTTGCATTCGCCTCTCGCGCCTGCACATGCGCCAGGCCGAGGCTCAGCGGGAGGCTGAGCACGACGAGCGCCGTGGCATACTGCGGTCGAGCAAACTGAGTTAAGAGCCACCGCGTCAACTGCGGCCAGAACGCATTCTCACGCGCTGCCTCACGCGCCGCGATGCGCTGCCATACTTCGCGCTGAAAGCCGGCGGGTATTCTCGGCTCGACGCGCCAGGCGCGAAGCAGCTTTGGGAGATCATCGTGATTGGAGGTGCTCATGGGTTAATAAAACACCGCATCGTTACGAAACCCTCCAGTTTTTTGCTGGCAAAAAGTTGCGCAAAGACCGTCCCAACGCCGGCCAGTCCGAACGAAAACCCCACGACTCCGCCGCAGGCCAGGATCAAGGGCAGAAGCATTGGGGCTCATTTTTCTGGCTGGGAGCGGAGCGGCGCCTTCGCCGGCAACTCAAAAATATTCACCTGCACACGGACCAGTTCCCTCCCGCGCACAGCCAGAAAATGAAGACGGCTGCTCGATTCGTTGAAGACTAGCGGGAGATGCGGCGGAATCACATCGTATCCGTCAATTTCGACGCCATCGACAACTACTCGCATCCGCCAGGCGAAGATCGCCAAATACGCGGTGTGTCTGCCGTCCGAGCTGAACGTTACGGGTCCGACTTCGCTTTAGCTGTCGCCCTCTATGCCATCCACGGCCGCCAACCATCTGCCGTCGCGCCTCGCGACGGCATTCTGAGCCTCCGGAAGTGACCATCGGCGCCACGAATTTGCTGCCATGCAAAACAAAAGACCGCCCCCTATCGGGAGCGGTCTTGCGTTTTTCAGCTGAGGTCGCGAGCCTACTTTTTCTCTTCGGGCTTAGCGTCGTTTTTCCCGCCGCACTTTTCACAAGCCTTGTTGGCTTTCTTGGCCTCGACGCAGCACGGGTGCGCGCAGTCTTTGCCTTCGGCTTTGGCTTTCTCACAGCATTTGCCGTGGCTGACGGCGAAGACTGGAGTAACGAGGATCGCGAGTGCAAAGGCAAACGCGCTGAGGGGTTTAATGATGTTCATATCGAGCGAAGTCTATTGGGAAGGAGTGACTCGTCCAACCTTTTTGGCGGTCGCACAATCAAGAAATCGAGGCGCGGAATTGACCGGGCAGCCCCGCCCGGTCCCCCTGCCGATGTCGTCTAGCGGTGACGGGGGCAGCGATAATCGCGGTGGCTACGGCGGCTGTGCCAAACGTGCGAGTGATGGTGGCCATGGTGATCGCAGGGACGCACTTCGATGCGGTGATTATGGCCGTCGCCACGCCCCTTGTCACCATGCCATCCCGACCACGGTCCTTGTGGTCATCATGATCGGAATGCTTGTCCTTATCCTTCTTATCTTTTGCTTCAACGGGTGAAGTGATCATCAACCCAGCGAAGGCCAAAGCAATCGCTGGCAAACGGAACAACGGGAAACGGAGAATTCTCATGACGGAATACGTTTGACTGAGTGCAACCGGATGGGCCGATATGATTCGATCCTGTTTTTCGCTGGATGACCGCCAGGGAAGGGGCGGTGCCTGAAAGGCAGGGAAGGGAAATCGAAAGAATCCTTGAATAAGCAAGGGAACTGCTGCATCTAAGGACCGATTGAAACCCCGTTGCGCCAATAACGTTTTGGTTCTGATGCTGTGCGTGCTCGCGCTGCTTGTCGCGCAGACCCTTGGTAGCAAGGCGGGGTATATTTGCATTTGCAGTGGCAAAGCGGTGCCGACACAAAGCTCGCATTGCCATGGTCCCCATGGGGCAAAGTGCCATGATCCTGCGGCTGTTTCCGGCGCATCCCACAATGACGAGAGCAGCGGCGATCGGGAGAATCACACCGCAGTGAGTGAGGATGTGCAGATGCGCCTGGCGGAAGGGGCGACGCCGATGCTAGTGCCGCAAGTGCTGCTGGCGATTTTGCCAGTGTTGGACATTTCGACTCCGAGCCAGGAAGCCCAAGGTCAATCCCGGTATTCGGTGGGCATTGGAGACTCCCCGCCCGTGGGAGTGGCGGTTGCGCGGACGATCGTTCTGCTGATCTGAGTTTTGTCTTTGGTAACGGCACTCGCCGTTACCTACTTTCTGTTCGCGTGGGCGCTTGGTGCGCCAACGCGGTCCTTCCTCGTGTCCCCCAAAAGCAACGCACCCATGTCTATCCATCGATCCAGTTTCCTTTTTTTTGCCTGCGCCAGTTCGGCGTGGGCGGCGACCATCTCTGTCAGTGTGGAGGGCGCGGCGAGCTACGCGCTGAGACAAAACCAAAACTTGGCGGCGGCGCGGTTTTGGATTGAGGAAGCACGTGGGCGGCTGCAACAAAGCGGCCGATTGAGCAATCCCGAGCTCGAGATGAATTTCACGCGGAACACGGTGGGCCCGGAAGGCTCCGCGGGCATTGCGTTCATGCAGCGGTTTCCCGTCACCGGGAGATTGCGGCATGAAAAAGCGGTGTCACGCGCGCAACTGGCTGCGGCGGAGGCGGAAGTGAGTGACGCGGAGCGCAAACTGGCGGCGGAAGTGCGGATCGCGGCAGTGAGGCTACTGTCGGTGGCGGGGCAGCGCGAGCTGCGCACACGGCAGCTGGCCAACAGCCGGGAACTGGCGGGCTTTCTCCTGAAACGCGTGGCTACGGCAGAAGCCTCACAAGTCGACGTGCGGCAGGTGGAACTCGAATCGCGGCAAATCGAGGTGGAGAACCTGATGCTGGTAGCGGATGAGGCGGTATTGCTGGGTGAGTTGCGTCCCCTGATGGGCGTGGCCGGCGCGGACCGAATCGCGATCAAAGGCGAACTGCCCGCCCCCGAGCACATTCCCGCAGTGTCGGAAGTGATGGATCGCGCGGATATCCTGGCGGCCGAGTCCCGGGCGGAAGCCGCCCGCTCGGTGGTCCTGGAGCAGCGCGCCCGCCGCTGGGAAGACTTCGGTTTTGGACTTTCCTACACGCGTGATCGCACGGTGGACGAACCGGAAGCCGTGGAGACGGAGCAGATCCTGGGTTTTCGATTCAGCATGCCGCTGCCGATCTGGAACAATAACTCGGGACGGATCCGAGAGGCGCGGGCGGCAGCGGGGCGCGCGGCGAAAGAAGTGGACGCGACGAGGCTGGCGGCGAACGCAGAGGTGATCGCCGCAATCGGCGCGATGCGGGCCTACCGCGAACTGATCAGCGAAATCGATGCGAACGTGCTGCCGGCGGCGGCATTCATCGAGGAGCAATTGCGGACCAATTATTCGACGGGGCAGTCGCCACTGACCGACGTGCTGCGGGCGCGCACGCGACGGCTGGACCTGCAGCGGCAGCGCCTGGACGCGTTGCGGGAATATCACCTAGCGCGGATCCGGCACGCCGCGGCAACAACACGCCGAAGCCATCTTTCCACCAAGACTTTCAAATAATGAGATCCACAATCCTATCCGCCACCCTTATCACCCTCGCCGGCCTGAGCGCCGCTGCGAGCCTTGGCTTCGCCGAGGACAAAGTGGACAACAAACGCATGGCCAATACGGTCGTGCTTGACGAGACTGGGGTGAAGAATCTCCGCATCGAAACCGTGGAAGTCGAAGAAACCGACTTTGAGGAAATCATCTTTGCGTTGGGACGCATCGAAGCGAACCCGAGCAAGACTGCAGCGGTGAGCAGCCGCGTTTCGGGCCGCATCATGGAGCTGAAAGCAAACCTCGGTGACCAGGTGCAAGCCGGGCAGGAAGTCGCCCGCCTGGAAAGCCGCCAGCCTGGCGATCCGCCGCCGAGCATCCTGCTGAAGGCTCCGATCGGCGGCTTGGTGACGAAAGTTGATGCGCGCCTCGGCGATCCGCTGGAGCCGGACAAGGCACTGCTCGAAATCACCGACCTGAACGAGGTCTATGCGATCGCCCGTGTCCCCGAGCACCAGGCCGGCAGCATGAAACCGGGGACCATAGCGCACATCAAAGTCGCGGCCCTGCCCAGCGAAAGCTTTGACGGCGAGCTGCTGCGCTTCGGGACTTCCGCGGACAAACAGAGCGGCACCATCGACGCCATCTTCCTGCTGCCGAACAAGGGCGGCCTACTCCGCGCAGACATGC
>JAXMIV010000510.1:0-3478 GCA_034377045.1 Prosthecobacter sp.
TCCAATTCGCGAGTTGCGCGCGTCCGCTGGAGGCGTCGGCAGACGAAAGCTCCTGGCCTCCAAACACGGTTAGGAAATGCCGGCGCACCACTGGGCCGGGCTTGGCGGGGTCGCCCTTCTGCTGCAAGGCCACGTCCCCGATTTTGGAGGCATCCGCCACTGCATAGGCGAAGTCAAAGGGCAGCGGTGACTTCAGCAATCCTGCCAAAGCCATTTCTGTCTGCTTCATCTTGGCCGTGATGGCCGCCTTGTCAGCACCAGAGGCCTTTTTGGATTCCTCCTTGAGTCGCTCGGTCTCCGTGGTCAGGCGGCGTTGTTCCCGGGCGCGGCCGGAGGCCTTCGCTTCCGCCTCTATCCGCATCGAAGCCGGCACCAGCGGGACCAGATCACGTTGCCGCTTTTCTAACTCAATGCCCGGCCACGGGTAGCGTGTGCTGTTGAAGATGCCGTAGAGCGCGTAGTAGTCCTGATTGCTGATCGGGTCGAACTTATGATCGTGGCAG
The DNA here is from genome assembly GCA_034377045.1 of Prosthecobacter sp. Lineage (GTDB taxonomy): Bacteria > Verrucomicrobiota > Verrucomicrobiia > Verrucomicrobiales > Verrucomicrobiaceae > Prosthecobacter. The sequence continues at coordinate 504 of JAXMIV010000510.1, forward strand.
CGAGCACAGTTGACTGTTAGGCCGAGGAAGGCGCGGCCGAGATTGTCAATCGTGTCCTCGATGGTGAGGTGCTGCGGGTAGTCCTCGACGCGCGAACCGAAGCGCCGTGCGTTGGCGATGTAGCCGGTGGCCACGATGCGGTCGTAGCGCTCCGCATCGCTGCCACCCTCCATCAAGTCGCCGGCGAGTTGTTCGCGCACGAATTCATCAAAGGGCAGATCACGATTGAACGCGGCGATCACCCAGTCGCGATAGCGGTGCATCTGTGGAATCGGGTAATCGGAGTTGTCACCCGCGGTATCGGCATAGCGCACGACATCCAGCCAGTGCCGGCCCCAGCGTTCGCCATACGCGGAAGATTCCAGCAAGCGATCCACTACATGCCCAAACCCTTCAGGAGAGGCATCGGCGAGAAAGGCGGCGACTTCCTCGGGCGTCGGCGGCAGGCCTGTCAGGTCATAGGTGGCCCGGCGAATCAGCGCCCGCTTGTCAGCTTCACCCGCAGGCTTCAAGCCGGCCTGTTCCATGCGTGCGAGGACGAAGCGATCCACATCGTTCGCCGGCCAGGCATTGTCCTTCACCATCGGTCGAGGCGGCGCGACGAGCGGGCGGAGCGACCACCAGTCCCGCGCCTTGTTCCAATCAATGGCCGTCTTCACCTGAACGGCAGCGACAGTATCGAGGCTGCGCGGATCTGGCGCGCCCATGCGCACCCACGCTTCCAGATCGGCGATGACATTGGCTGGCAGTTTCTTCTTTGGCGGCATCGCGCTGTCTTCGCTGCCATGCCGCACGGCTTCAATCAGGAGGCTGGCATCAGGATCACCGGGCGTCACCGCCGGGCCGGTATCCCCACCCTTGTGGACACCGGCCCGTGAATCCAGTACCAGCCCGCCTTTGATCTTCTTCGCATTGGCGCTGTGGCATTCATAACAATTCTCCACGAGCACCGGCCGGATCTTGCTTTCAAAAAAGGCGATCTGCTCCGCGGTCGGAGTGTCCACGAACTGTGGGCCTTGCACGATGGGCAGCGGGCCATCACCCTGCCAAAGCTCAATGCCGGAGAGGTTCGCCGCGCCGTGGCTGGCGGCGTGTGCAGAGATAGTGATCCTGCCATCCACGGGACGCGCAGGCCAGGGTCCGAGCCTTTTCCACGCGCCTGCCGCGCCGCTCTCGAACGCTTCGGCCACTGTCTTGCCGTTCACCAGCAGATCGAACCGCTCGTTAAAGTTGTCTTCCCAAACATAGAGACAAACCTGATAGCTCCCCGGCGGCACCGCGCTGAAGGTCAGATCCACCTGGCTGCCCCAGACGCTGCTGCGAATCATACGGGTCCGCTGCGCATCCACCGGCGGTTTGAGCGGCACCCTCTGGTTTTCGAAGGATTTACCCTTGAAAGCAAAGTTCGGCGCGTCTTTGCCTTCCCACCGGTGCCCGTCAACGATCAGCGCCGGGCCGTTGAGATTCACGGCGCGCCAAAACGTCGCCTCCGCCCCAGAAGCCGGCAGAGCGGCGATGGCACATAGCAATGAAAGGAGAACTATCGAGAAGAGCTGGGTCATCTGGACGAGCATGCGCCGCACGTGACCGGGACGGCCTGGCGGGAACCATGCTGTAACGCCCGGGGATTCCGGTGCCTTTCGACGTTTGCCAGGGCAAGTTCAGATTGGGTTTGAACGATTCTGCCGGGAGCGCCGCTGAGTTCCCCGACTTTCAGCATTTTGTTAAAATGAAAGTCGCATTTTCTGCGAAATTCCAGATTGTGCATCGTCTTTCTCCGTCATGAAAACGTCATTTTCCTCACGTCGCAGGTTCCTCAAGTCCGGCATGGCGGGCCTCCTCGGTGCGGGGATCGCTCCACAATGGGTGCCTTCCCGGCTCCTCGGTGCGGATGCTCCCTCGAAGAAGATTACCCTGGGCTGCATCGGGGTTGGGAAGCATGGACTGGGAGTGAACCTGAACTCGTTTCTGCAGGAGGAGGACTGCCGGATCATCGCCGTCTGCGATGTTTTCAAGAGCCGGCGCACGCATGCCATCGGGGTCGTGAACAAACATTACGGTTCTGCCGATTGCTCAGAGATCGCGGACTTTCGCGCGCTCATTGCACGGACCGATATCGACGCGGTGGTGATCTCCACACCGGATCACTGGCATGTGCCGATGGCGTTAATGGCGCTGGCGGCCGGCAAAAAAGTCTTTTGCGAGAAACCGACTCTGACGATCGCCCAAGGTCGCACGCTGGCTGACACCGTTGCCCAACAAAAAGCGGTTTTTGCCACCGGTCTCGAGGATCGTTCGTTGATCCATTATCACAAGCTGGCGGAGGTGGTGCGCAACGGCGGCATCGGCAAGCTTGAGCGCATCGAGGTCGGGCTGCCAACCAAGCCTATTTTCCCGAAGGAAGATCCGGCGCCGGTGCCGGCCGATCTGAATTACGAACTGTGGCTCGGACCGGCGCCGTTTCGCCCCTACACGCCGAGCCTAACCAACGATCAGGTGTGGCGCCAGGTCCGCGATTTTTCGGGAGGCTCGCTCACGGACTGGGGCGCGCATCTCATGGACACGGCTCAGGTCGGCAACTTCGCGGAGAACTCCGGACCGGTGGCGGTCATCGGCAAAGGCCTCATTCCGCCTGATTCGATCAATTCGGTCCCGCGCAATTACGAGCTTACCTACACCTACGAGAACGGCGTGACGATGGAGGTGAAGGCGGCCGCGCCCTCCATCCGCTTTATAGGCAGCAGCGGCTGGGTCGCCGTCAAAGGCTGGGACGGACCGCTGCAGGCCAGCGACATGAATCTCTTCCGCAAGACCTACGATCCCGCCACCAACAAGATCTGGCCGCGTCCGCCGCGTGAACACCGCAACTTCCTCGATTCGATCAGAAACGGCACGCCGCCAACCTACACCGCCGAAGGCCTGCACCGCCTCAGCACGGCCATGCACATCGGCGCGATCGCCATGGAACTGGACAA
>JAXMIV010000511.1:0-9323 GCA_034377045.1 Prosthecobacter sp.
AGTTCCGGCGGAAACATCGGCATCGGAACAACAGGGCCTTCAGCCGAGCTTGATGTCGCCGGCAGCATCCGTGGCTGGGGCACCCTGCGCCTCGGCAACGAAAGCGGCACCAGCGAGGCTCCGCAACTGACCGGCATGGTCGTGCGTCGCATCAACAGCATCGCTGCGCTCGGCAATCAAGTGATCGCCCGCACCGACACCCTGACCCTTGAGCGCGAGAACGGCACCACCGGCGGCTGGATCATCCGCTACCCGGCTTCCGCCAGCCGCTTCGTCATTGCCTTGATGGGCATCAACAGCAGCGGGCAGAACGTGAACTTCTACACCACCGTGAGCACTCCGCCCAGTGCCGGCACTGTGGCCGTCTTCACGGAAGCCCAGAATGTCGTCCATTTCTCCGGCAGTTTTGGCAACACCTACAGCAGCGGCCAGCACGTCACGCAGGTCACGCTCACCCGGCACGGCACGGACAATTTCTGGGCTGGCACGGTCACCACCACCCGCAACCAGTAACTCCACGCGGCGCGCCATGGACACGAACTCCACCCTCTTCTTCGCCAGCGTGCTATTGGCCAGCGCCACCGCGCTGCATGCCGGCCCGCGCGCCAGCGCGAACTACGCCATCGCCACCGACAGCGCCGACGCCGCTGGCCGCCGCGCGACAAGCGTGAACTACACGAACGATAGCAGCGTCGGCGGGATCGCGGGTGTCTCGTCCGTCGCGGCGCCTGCGGAAACCGCGAAGCAGGGCTACATCGCCCAGCTTTACGAAGTCACCGCTCTCAACATCGCCGCCGCGTCCACGCTGGTGAACGAAGGCGCGACGCGACAGCTCAGCGCCGTGCAATTGCTCGATGATCTCACGACCACGGCGGTGCCGGCCGCCTCGATTGCCTGGAGCGTGCAAGGCGGTCCGATCAGCGGCATCAGCACGGGCGGTGTTGCGACTGCCGCGAATGTTTACCAGAACACCGTGGCCACCGCGCAGGGCAGCTTTGCGGGCAAGACCGGCACGCTTGACCTCACGGTGCTCAACATTGGCAGCGATGACTTCGGCGCCTATGCGGGCGACGGCCTCGCGGACGAATGGCAGGTTCAATACTTCGGCGAAGACAATGCCGATGCCGCCCCCTTGCTCGATCCGGACGGCGATGGGCATAACAATCATTTTGAATTCATTGCCGGAATCGTGCCCACAGATCCGTTCTCCGTTTTTTCTCTCACTGTGTTGCCTGTTGCCGGCCAACCAGGAAAGAAAGACATCATCTTTAGTCCACGGCTGACAGATCGAACTTACGGCGTCAAATTCAGTGCCGATTTGACACCAGGAAGTTGGACATCCCTCCCGGACGGACTCATCACCGACAACGGCAACCAACGTACGGTCACTGATCCCAACGGTACCGGTCCGCGCAAATTCTATCGGGTGAACATCAGCAAGCCTTGAGGTGACTGCGGCCTGAAGAGTTAGGGTACCTTCGTAAACCACGCCAAAAACTCCCGATTCCCATCCGTCCCCTGAATCGCCGACTCCACCAACCCGCGCCAGTTTAAGTTAGGCTGCGCCTCGACAAAATCCCGAATCCGCGCGCAGGCCTTTTCATGCAATTCCGGCTCGCGCACGATGCCGCCCTTCCCCACCTCCTCGCGGCTGAGTTCAAACTGTGGCTTGATCAAAACCACCGCGTCACCACCCGGCTTCAGCACCTGCAAGGCGCCCGGCAGCACCAAAGTCAGCGAGATGAAGGACACATCCGCCACGATGATGTCCACCATCTCCGGCACGTCCGCCGGCTGCAGGTGCCGCACATTGAAATTCTCCCGGCACACCACCCGCGGATCACTGCGCAGCTTCCACACCATTTGGTTAGTCCCCACGTCAAAGGCATAAACCTTCACCGCCCCGCGCTGCAGCAGGCAATCGGTGAACCCGCCCGTCGATGCCCCCACATCCATCGCCACCTTCCCCGTCACATCGATGCCGAAGTGCTCCAGCGCCCCATCCAGCTTCAAGCCGCCCCGGCCGACAAAGCGCGGCGGCTGTTTCACCGTCACCACCGCATCCTGCCGCACCAGCCAGCCGGGTTTGGTGATAATCTCTTCAGCCACCGACACCTCTCCCGCCATGATCAGCCGCTTGGCCTGCTCACGCGAAGGACTTAGCCCGCGCTGCACCACCGCCAGATCCAGTCGTATCCGCGCCATCAGCGGCCAACGGGCTGAATGAGTTCATCACCCGGTTCGATGCTCACCCCCGCCGGGATCGATGCCAGGTCCATGTCAGCGACCGCTTCCGTTTCCTCCACCGCATCCGTCACGGTCACTTTCCCCAGCACGGCACTGTCACGCCGGATGTCCAGTTTCATGCCCTTGGTGATCTGCTGCTTCGAGCCACTGTCGAGCACGATGAAGCCCTGGTCCTTGACCACCGTCTTCACCTTCGCCACCGGTTTTGCCGCCAGCACTTGCTTTTGCAGGCCCGTCAGCGTGTTGGTGGAGACCCCCGAGGCCTCGGCGGCGATCACCGACTTCGGCACTGTCAATCCGCCGCCCGGCAGCGCCGCGGACCCCGCCATCACTTCCGTGCCCGCCGGCACGCCGCTCGCCGTCAATGGCGGCGGTGTGATCGACGCAGTCGCCGGCGCCGTTGGCAGTGACACCATCGATTTGCCCGACGGTCGCGCCATCTCATTCGTCGCCTGATTCTTCTTCACAAACTCCAGTTCCTTCCGCGCCCCCTTGGCCGCAAGCTGCCCTTCCCAGGCCAAATAGCCGGTGACGGCGAGCAGGGCAAGGGTGAGGGCCAGAGCAACATGAGTCATTCGCATGCGCCCATGCTAGCCGTAAATCCCAAATCATAAATCACAAATCTTCACCCCCTGCTCCTTGCGCCCCCGCCCCGCCGTTTCACTATGAGACGCACATGACGGAACTCGCATTTTTCAGGTTGCCCGGCGGACGGGCGTGGATCGGCCAAGGCCCCTTTGAGTCCCTGGCCTCCGCGCCGGACGGCGGCGGCGCCTTCTACGTCAACGATTTCGACCTTTCCGATCCCCGGCCCTGGAAAAAACCCGCGCGCCTGACCGAAGTCACCGCCGCGAATCTGGCGGACCTCACTGGTTCAAACGGCGCCGAAGCCCCCCACATCACCTGGGCCAAACCCGCCACCGAATGGTTTAAAATGGCCTTCCGCCGCATTCGCCGCGAAGTCCTCGCCAAACGCCTCGAAAAAATGGTCCCCGTCCTCACCGAGCGCGGCGAAATCATCTCCGGCAGTCCCCTCCGCCTCCTCGATCGTGTCTTCGCCGCCCCCGACAACACCTGGGGCTACGCCTTCATCCAGGGTGACAACGGCTTCCTCGGCGCCACCCCCGAACTCCTCTTCCGCGCCACCGGCGCCGATGTCGAAACCATGGCCCTTGCCGGCACCGCCAAACCCGGTGACCAGCAGGCCTTCCTCACCGACGTGAAGGAAATCGAGGAACACGAAATCGTCGTCCGCTACCTCATCGACCGCCTCAGCCGCCTCGGCCAGGTCGAACGCGACCCCCGCAATCTCTGCCACGCCTCCGGCCTCCTGCATTTCCAGACCAACATCCACGCCCGACTCGATTCAGCGATGGATCCCAACACCCTCGTCAAAGAGCTCCACCCCACCCCCGCCGTCGGCTGCCTGCCCCGCGAGGAACAGTGGCTCGCCAAACTTCACGAATACCGCACCCTCCTCAACGTCCCCGCCTTCTTCGGCGCCCCCTTCGGCTTCCTCGAAAACGGCACCGGCACCTGCCACATGGTCGTCTCCATCCGCGGCCTCTCCTGGCAGCGCCACAAAGTCCAACTCCCCTCCGGCTGTGGCATCGTCGGCGGCAGCGCCTTCGACCACGAATGGCGCGAACTGCGGCTGAAACGGGAGGCTGTGCTCGGGATGCTGGGGCTGTGACAGACCCGACCGATCCGTCTCATTCTTGTCTCCGCTTCGCCGCCCTCAGCCCTCCGCCGGCTCTCCAAACCTCACTCCCGCCTTCTGCACCTCCCGGTACGGCAACAGCCAGATCAGCGATTCATCGTGCAGATCCACGACCTGAATGCGATTGCCCCACGGATCGCGGAAATCGCAGCGGAATCCTTCGATCAAACGGATGCCGTATTTCTTCGTTAACTTGTCTCGTACCTCGGCGATCTGGGCCTCATCCCGCACCAAGATCCCAAAGTGCCGGTTGCTGGTCTCCACCGGCATGCCAGGGCGCTCAAACATCGCCAGGAACTGATGCTCACCGAGTTTGAAGAAAGCGTCGCCCTCGCCTTCATCGAGCTTTTCCAGGCCAAAGACATCCTGGTAAAACGCCACCGCCTTTTCGATATCGCCCACCTCGATCGCCACGTGATTGCAGCCGTAGACTTGTACACTCATAAGATCAGGAAGTTGAAGGGACTGTTTGCACGCAAGCTTGAGGATTTCATTTCCATGCCGCAAGCCATCAATGAATCGTTGCGGAATCTGCCTCAGGCCGCATTGCGCCCCCTGGTGAGCCGCTGCGGATTTTAACAGGCCCACTCACTTCGCTCGGCCACTTTCCCCTTGCATTTCCCTTGGTTATTCCCCCCAGTTCAAGGTGTTTAACCTCCTCCCGCCACGACGCCCCCCGAGCCATTGGCCCTATCCGGCCTATTGGACACGCAGGCCCTATTTCTCCTTCATTTTCTGTGTATTCCGTGCCTTCCGTGGTTGTTCCAGGTCCCGCCGTCTCTGTTCCAGCGGACACCAAAAATGGGGACTTGGGGATTCTTGGGGATTCTTGGGGATTCGCTTGGGGACTCCAAATCCCCAGCCTTGTTCATTGGCCATCAACACATTAATGCCGAATTCAGCCAAATGGGGGGACAAAAAAATTGGCCCCATTTATCCCCAACTCCCCGTGAAAATTGAACCTTGATTCTTGAACCTTGATTCCCCCCTCCCCCATCGTCCAAGACCTCCTGACCCACCTCGCCCGACTCGGCGTGCGTGAGTTTTGCGTCGCGGCGGGGGCGCGCAATGCTCAGATCATCGCCGCCCTTCAGGCCAGCCGGGGGATCAAAATCTGGAATTTCTTCGAGGAACGCTGCGCCGGATTCTTCGCCCTCGGCCGCATGATTCACGACCGCGCCCCCGTCGCCGTCGTCACCACCTCCGGCACCGCTGCCGCCGAACTCCTGCCTGCGGTCATCGAAGCCCATTACCAGGGCCTGCCATTAATCGTCATCACCGCCGACCGGCCACCCCACTACCGCGGGTCCGGCGCGCCGCAGGCCATTGAGCAAGTCGGGCTTTTTGGCAGCTATGCACTGCCAACCATCGACATCACTGGAGAAACCGCCGATCTCGCCTGGCCAACCGCGCTCAGCCTGCGCCCCCTGCACATCAACATCTGCCTCGAAGAAGGCGTTGCCGCCGACACCGCAGGCATCGATTTCGAGAACCTTCCGGCTTCGGATGCGGCGGCGGCGGACCACGCACCGCCCACCGCCCTCCTCGAATTCCTCCGTCACGATCCCGTGGTGCTCGCCGGCGGCCTGCATCCCGCCCAGGCGACCGCTTTGTGGAGTTTCCTTGAAAATTTGGGCGCGCCCGTCATCGCTGAAGCCACGGCCAATCTCCACGGTCATCCCTGCCTCGTCCGTGGCGGTGAAGCCCAACTCGCCGCCCTCAATCCCAGTCATGTGCTGCGCCTCGGCTCTGTGCCCTCCTGGCGTTGGTGGCGGGATCTGGAGGATCGGTCCGAAGTCAGCGTTCTCAACCTCACGCCGTCCCTCTTTCCCGGCCTGGCCCGCAAGGAAAACGTGCGGACATTCCCGTTAAGTAGTGCTCTGCCATCCGTTCCACGCTCCGAACGCCAACTCCCCGCCGACATCCTCACCCAAAGCCCCCCGCTCTCCGAGGCAGCCTGGATGGATCACCTCGCCGCCGCCATCCCGCCCGGCGCCCGCGTCTTCCTCGGCAACAGCCTGCCCATCCGCGAATTCAACCAAATCAAGACACCTCTTCATCGCGATACAGTTTGTTATGCCAATCGCGGCGCCAACGGCATCGACGGCCTCGTTTCCACCTTCCTCGGCATCAGCGCCACCGCCTCCGAGTCATGGATCATCCTGGGCGATCTCAGCGCCCTCTACGATCTCGCCGCGCCGTGGATCATCGATCAACTGCCGCCCGGCAACCGCCGCATCGTCGTCATCAACAACGGCGGTGGCAAAATCTTCTCGAAAGTCGCCTCCTTGCGCTCCCTGCCCGACGTCACCCGCGCCATCATCGAAAATCGTCACACACTCACCTTTGCCCCCTGGGCCGATCTCTGGCACATCCCTTATCGTCAAGCCACCCATCCCCATCATCTCCAAAACCTTGCCGATGGCCCCGTGCTCATCGAAGTCACTCCCTCCTGATTGACTTTTCCCTCATTCCTTTCCCCTTATCTTCCATGTCAAAAGTTCTCATCATCGGTGCCGGCGGCGTTGGCCGCGTTGTGGTTCACAAGTGCGCCCAACTTCCTGAAGTCTTCAGTGAGATCATGCTCGCTTCACGCACGAAATCGAAGTGCGACAGCATCGCCGCCGAACTCAGCCGCCCCATCCAAACCGCGAAGGTCGATGCCGACAACGTCCCCGAACTCGTCGCCCTGCTGAAAAGCTTTAAGCCGGAAGTCGTCATCAATGTCGCCCTGCCCTACCAGGACCTCACCATCATGGACGCCTGCCTGGAGGCCGGCGTCCACTACATCGACACCGCCAACTACGAACCGCGCGATGTCGCCAAATTCGAGTACCACTGGCAGTGGGCCTATCAGGACAAGTTCAAGCAGGCCGGCCTCACCGCCCTGCTCGGCTGCGGCTTCGATCCCGGTGTCACCAACGTCTACACCGCCTACGCGCTGAAACATCACTTCAGCAAGATCGACACCCTCGACATCCTCGACTGCAACGCCGGCGATCACGGCAAGGCCTTCGCCACCAACTTCAATCCCGAAATCAACCTGCGCGAAGTCACCGCCAACGGCCGCTACTGGGAAAATGGCCAATGGATCGAAACCAAACCCCTCGCCATCAAACGCAGCTTTCCCTTCCCCGACGGCATCGGCCCCAAGAACATCTACTGCCTCTATCACGAGGAACTGGAAAGCCTAACCAAAAACATCCCCATGCGCCGCGCGCGCTTTTGGATGACCTTTGGCGACAACTACATCAAGCACATGGAGGTGCTGGTGAACGTCGGCATGACCCGCATTGATCCGGTGATGCACCAGGGTGTCCAAATCATCCCGATCGAATTTTTGAAGACCCTTTTGCCTGAACCCGGCACCCTCGGCGCCGACACCAAAGGCAAGACCTGCATCGGCAACTGGATCGAAGGCACCGGCAAAGACGGCCAGTTCAAACGCTACTACGTCTACAACATCAAGGATCACGAAGACTGCTACCGCGAAACCAACAGCCAGGGTGTCAGCTACACCACCGGCGTCCCCGCCATGATCGCCGCCAAGCAGCTCCTCACCAACCTTGCCGAGTATCGCCAACCCGGCGTCTGGAACGTTGAGCAGCTCAATCCCGATCCCTTCATGGCCGATCTCAACGCCTACGGCTTGCCTTCCATCGAGACCTTCCCGACGGAAAAGATGCCCGGCGAGTGAGGCCCCCAAAAGATCCTGAAAAGCGGCGCGCGCGGCCCGCGTTTGCATTCACCCACGCCTTAGAACCATCCTTATGCATCGTTCGCTCCTTGTTCTGTCCTTCCTTGCCTGCCTCGCCGGTCAAGCCACCTTCGCTCAGGCTCCAAAGGCCAAACCAGCTCCCCCGGCTAAAAAGGCCGCCGCCGCGCCCAAGGCAGCCGCGAAGCCGCCGGGTCTCGGCCTGAAGGATGGCGATCGTTTCATCTTCATTGGTGACTCGATCACCCACCAATGCCTCTACACCCAGTACGTCGAAGACTTTTTCTACACACGTTATCCGAAACTGCACCTGCACTTCCGCAATGCCGGTGTGGGCGGAGATCGCGCGGCGGATGCCTTGGATCGGTTCGATGACGACATCGCCTCCTTCAAGCCCACCTTCGCGACCATCCTCCTGGGCATGAACGACGGCTCGTATCGTGACTTTGATGCCCCCACCTTCAAGACCTACGCCGAAGGCATGATCAAGCTGATGGACAAGCTGGATGCGATTCACTGCAAGGTCATCCTCATGAGCCCGACGATGTATGATCTCCAGGCCTTCGAACAGCGTGTGGCCAAGGAGCCCAAAAGAGCCAACAACGGCGCCACGGAAAACTACAACGGCGTACTGGCCTACTACGGCAAGTGGCTCCAGGAAACCGCCCGCAAGCGCGGTTACCGCTTCGTCGATATTTTCAGCCCGCTGAATACGCACACCGTCCAGCAGCGTCTGAAGGACCCCGCTTTCACCATGATCCCGGACGCCGTGCATCCCGCGCAGGACGGCCAGTTGGTTATGGCCTATGAACTCCTGCGCCAGACCGGTGAACTCGGCGGCGTACTCGGCACCGGCGTCCGCGCCGTGAACGGCCAATGGCAGCCGATGAACCCGGCCCAGGTCAAGGATGTCGCCGGCGATGCGGGTCACACCGCCAGTTATACCGTCCTGCCCAAATGCCTCCCCTGGGTGGTGCCGGACGATGCCCAGGCCGGCTTCAAACTCACCCGCGCCGGCCACACCGGCAGCCAGGAATCCCACATCGCCGTCGGCCTCGCCGCCGGTCGTTATGACCTGATCATCAATGGCCAGAACGTCGGCGTCTTTGATGAGCGCATGCTCGGCGTGCATGCGGAAATCGAGGAAGATCCGGATTCACCCACGCACCAGCAGGCACTCAAAATCGCTCTGCTTAACCAACAGCGCAACAACGACGCCATCCATCCCCTGCGCGATCTTTATGGCCAGCGCAAAGGCAAGCTCCGCGCCGCCAAACAAACCGGCGACATGAAAGCTTTCGAGACTTGGTGGGCCGAATCCCGTACCAAGGAAACCGAACTCATGAAAAAGGCCGGCGCGATCGAAGCCGAAATCTACAAGGCCAACCAGGTGGCTCCGCTCAAGGTTGAGATCAAGCCCGCAGCCACCCTGGCTCCCACCTCCAAGCCAAAAAAACCAGGCGCGAAAAAGGCGGCTTGATGGGACAAGCGACGGCCCCTCACACTCAGCGCTCCGCCGCCACCATCTCCTCGATCCATTTACCAAGATCCGGCGCCTTGAAGGCCCGCATCTTGGCCAGGAGGGCGGCGGGATCGCTGTCCGCCAAAACACAGCCTTCGTGCTCCGCACGCAGAAAGCCC
>JAXMIV010000512.1:0-6121 GCA_034377045.1 Prosthecobacter sp.
GAATGGTGCCGTTTGCCGGGTGGGAGATGCCGGTGCAGTACACGGGCATTGTCGAAGAACACAAAGCCGTGCGCGAGCGGGTGGGTGTTTTCGATATCTCGCACATGGGGCAATTCCTGGTCAGCGGCCCGGATGCCGAAGCGTTCCTCAATCGCGCCCTAACCAACGACATCGAAAATCTCGACATCGGCCAGGGACAATACTCCCTGATGCTCAATGGGCGCGGCGGAGTCATCGACGATCTGATTCTTTATCGCACCACGGACAAGGAATACTTCGTGGTGGTCAATGCGTCGAAGATCGACGAAGACTGGGCGCAATTGCGCAGCCTGGTCACCGCCGATGAGCTGGTGTCGATGGCGAATCTTAGCGATGAGACTGCCGGGCTGGCCGTTCAGGGTCCGCACAGCCGACAGGTTTTTGAGCGGGTTTTTGGCGCCGACACCGCTTTCCCTCCGCATAACTCCATTTTCGTTGCCGCTGGAGAAGGCGGATTCATGTGGCTGTGCGGCACGGGATACACGGGTGAGGAAGGTTTTGAATTCTTCATGCCCGCCAGCACCGGGGCGGACTGGTTCGCCAGAATCCTGGAAGCGGTCCGCGCCGAAGGCGGCGTGCCCTGCGGCCTCGGCGCCCGCGATACTCTCCGCCTGGAAATGGGTTACCCGCTCAACGGCAACGACCTATCCCAGGATCGCACGCCATTGCAGGCGGGATTGGGCTTCTTTGTCGCCGTGGACAAAGGCGACTTCGTGGGCAAGGAGGCACTCGCGGCGCAAAAGGCCTCCGGTTTGCCGGACAAACTCACCGCCTTTCGGATGACCGGCGCCGCGCCGCCACCGCGCCCTCATTACCCTGTTTACCATGATGGACAACCGGTTGGCGAAATTTGCAGTGGCACCCAATCTCCCTCCCTGAGCGCCGGCATCGGCATGGCGTATCTGCCGCTCGCCGCCAGCAAAATCGGCACGCCCCTGGAAATTGAAATCCGCGGCCGGCGGTTTCCGGCGGAGGTGGTGAAGAAGCCGTTTTATCACAAGGCCTAACTAAAAGCGCCTTTGTTCCTTTTTCTTCAATAAATGGACCCCACTTACGTCATCGGCCACCGCAATCCTGACACGGATGCGATTTGTTCTGCTATTGGTTATGCCGCCTATCTGCGCACGATTGGCCAATCCGAAGCTATCGCAGCCTGCTGCGGGGAAATCAATGCGCGCACCAGTTGGGTGCTCAAGCAAGCGGGAGTCGGACCGCCGAAGTTGCTGCTCGATGTCCGCCCGACGGCGGCTTCGCTGGGCCGCAAGGATGTTCTGACCGCGGCGCCCACGGAGACTTTCCTTTCGGTTTACCGGAAGATGCTGGAGCACAGCTTTCGCTCGATTCCAATTGTCGATGCCCAGGGACGGCTGCTGGGCATGCCGACCATTCAGGACATGGCGCAGCTTTTCCTGCCCACCAGCGCGACCCACGGCGCCGCGAATCGCGAAGTCCGCACGAGCATCGAAAACATCGTCGCCGCGCTCAATGGCCGCCTGATCAGTCCGACGCCGGATGATGCGAAGGTGGAGGATCTGCTTCTTGTCGTCGCGGCCTCGAGTGTCGAAACCACCCGCGACCGCGCGCGGCAGTTCCCGCCACGGCAACTCACCATTGTCAGTGGTGATCGTCCAGAAATCCATGCCCTGGCCATGGAACTCGGCGTGCGCTGCCTCATCGTCACCGGTGGGTTTGTGCCTTGGGACAGCCTGCTGAAACAGGCGGGAGAAAAGTCCGTCAGTGTCATCACCGCGCCGCAGGACACCGCCAGCGCGTCGCAGATCATTCGCTTCTCTCGGCCGATTGGGGAGTTGCCAGCCCACGATTTTCTGTCTTTTGGTTTGCGCACGCCGCTGCGGGAAATCATCGCAGCCGTACAGCATTCGCATCAGCCGCTCTTCCCTGTGGTTGATGAAGAGAGCCGCCGCCTGGAAGCCGTCTTTTCCAAGTCCGACCTGATCGAAGTTCCGCGTACCAAGCTGGTCCTGGTTGATCATAACGAATTCAGCCAGGCGGTCGCCGGCGCTGATGAAGCGGAGATTCTCGAAGTCATCGATCACCACCGCCTGAGCGGCAACCTGCGCACGCGCGAGCCGATTCGCTTCCTCAACGAACCCGTCGGCAGCACCAGCACGATCGTCGGCATCATGAATCGGATGCGGGGCCTGACGCCGGACAAACCGACCGCCATCTGCCTGTGCGCGGGGCTGATCTCCGACACGCTCAACCTAACCAGTCCTACAACCACCAACACAGATCGCGAGATTCTCGAATGGCTGGCCGGTGTCGGCGGCATTGATGCGGCGCAGTTCGTCAAAGACTTCTTCGCGGCCGGTTCCCTTCTCCGCGAGGCCACTCCGGACCGAGCGATTGAGGGCGATCGCAAGGTCTTCGAGGAAAACGGCTGGCGCATCAGCATCAGTCAGATCGAAGAGATGGGCCTCGACGAATTCTGGAAGCAACAAGCCGCCCTGCACGCGGCCCTTGTTGCTCTCTGTCAGGCGCACAAGCTCCACTTCGCGTGCCTGATGGTCACGGACATCACGGCGCACCACAGCGTGCTGCTCATCGCCGGTGATAAGCGCGTCGCGGCGGCGATCGACTATCATGAACGCAGCCCGCAGGTGTATGACATGCCGGGGGTCGTGAGCCGGAAGAAGCAGCTTTTTCCGTATCTTAGCAATTTGGTGGGGAAACTGACGGCGCCGTGAGAGATTTGGGCCTAACTAAGGATCAATTTTCATTTATCAATTTTCAAACGTCTGAATCATGAAATTCGCGCTTTTGCTTTTGTTTCCTCTTTTCGCCGTTGCTGGTGAGGTTCCTCAGGCTTTGCCGCTTTGGCCGCATGGGGCGCCGGATTCCGAGGCGCGGGTGAATGAGCCGGAGAAGACCGAAGGTTCCAATGTGACGAACATTCAGAATCCCTCGATCACACCGTTCATCCCTGCCGCGGGCAAAGCGACGGGCACGGCGGTGATCATCGCCCCGGGCGGTGGACATTCGAAGTTGTGCCTGGGGCATGAAGGATACGCGCTGGGTGAATGGTTTCGCGATCATGGCATCGCGGCCTTTGTACTGAAGTATCGGCTCGCGCGTGAACCGGGGTCGACCTATACGATTCAGGATCATGCGATGGCCGATGCACGCCGGGCGATCCGCACCGTCCGCAGCCGCGCTCAAGAATGGGGTATCAAGCCGGACCGCATTGGCATCTTGGGATTCTCCGCCGGTGGCGAACTCGCCGCCTTTGCCGCGATGACCAATGATCCCGGCAAGGCCGATGCGGCGGATGTCATTGAACGCGCCAGCAGCCGTCCTGACTTTCAGGCACTCATTTATCCGGGTACGTCAGGTCTCTTCAATGCCGCGAAAGGCATGCCGCCGCTGTTCATCGCCTGCGGTTACCACGACCGTCCCGACATCGCCGAGGGCATGGCCACGCTCTATCTGAAGTATAAAGCCGCCGGTGTCCCTGCTGAGTTGCACATCTATTCCAATGCCAAGCATGGATTTGGCTACCGACCCGATGCGGCGCCGACTGCTGCTTCCAAGTGGCCGGAGAGGTTGACGGAGTGGCTGAGTGATTCGGGATTGCTGAAGCAGAGGTAAGGGAATGGGGAATCGTTTGATGCGGCTTACACGAGTTTCGAGGCGATTGATTTCAACAACAAGCGGATCACGGGGAAGCGGTTGTAGCGACGCAAGCGGATCGGATGGATCTGACCGATCTGACGGATGGGCTCTCCGTCTGTGGATGCGAAGTCAGGCGATCAGCCCGAGCTTCACACAGACTTTTTGGAGATCTTCGGCAAGCGGAGCCTCGATGGTGAGTTTTTGACCGGAGGCGGGGTGTTTGAGTTCGAGGTGGCGGGCGTGGAGGAAGAGGCGGCGGATGTGAAGTTCGGTGCGGAGGCGGCGGTTGAGGTCGAAGTCGCCGTAGATGTCGTCGCCGATCAAGGGGTGCTGGCGGGAGGCGGCCTGGACGCGGATCTGATGGGTGCGGCCGGTGATGAGGTCGATGTCGGCCAGGGAAAGACGGGCGGCGGGATGGTGGGCGATGAGCTTGAAGTGGAGTTCGGCATTTGGCGGGCGGCCTTTCAGAACGGTGGTGCGGACCTGGCCTTTGGCGCGGCTGACGGCGAGGTGATCGAGCCAGGCGCCGCTGGCCGGCAGGCTGCCACGGACGAGGGCGGTGTAGTGTTTGCGGACGGCGCCGGCTTCGAAGGCTTCGCGGCAACGGAGGGCGGTCTTTTCATCGAGAGCGCCGAGGAGGACGCCGGAGGTGTCTTGATCGAGGCGATGGATCAACCACACGCGGCCGGCGGGGCTTTCGAAGACTTTTTGATCGAGGTCGTAACGGCCTTCAAAGGCGGCGCGTTCCTTGCCGGTGGCGCGGGCGGTATTGGGATGGGAGAGGATGCCGGCGGGTTTATTGACGACGATGATGAAGCGGTCCCGATGCAGGATGGGGCAGTGGGTGAGGGCGGGGGCATCGCTGTCGGGAGCGGGCATGGGGAATGGGGAGCGGGGCCAATGGAAAATTGCAAACTGCAAATTGAAAACTGTGGGATCGAGAGTGGTATTGATGATGTCTCGCGTTCTATCATCACCCTATGTCTGACTCACCCTATTCACGACGCGGTTTTCTTTATGGCACGAGCCTGGCCACGATCGGTTCATGGCCCCTGGTGCAGATGCTGGCAGCGGCGCAGCCAGCGCCGACGACGAAGGCCACGGTGGAGTTGCAGGCGCTGAACCGGTTTCCGCGGATGATGCAGGAGTGGCTGGTGGAGCAGGTGCGTGACGCGGAGGCGGCGGGCAAGGCGGAGCGGGCCGTTTTGAAAACCAAGGATGATGCGGAGGCTTATGTGCTGAGTGTGCGCGAAAGGATACGCAAGAGTTTCGGACCGGAGCCGGAAAGGACGCCTTTGAATTCGCGGACGACGCGGACGGTGGAGCGCGATGCTTACCGGATCGAGAATGTGATCTTTGAGAGCCGGCCCGGTTTCCCGGTCACGGGCAATCTCTATGTGCCGAAGGGCAAAGGCGGGCGCATGCCGGCGGTGGTCGGCGTGTGCGGGCACTCGCTGAATGGCAAGGCGGCGGAGGCGTACCAAAGTTTTGCGCAAGGTCTGGCGCGGATGGGTTATGTGGTGCTGATCTTTGACCCGGCGGGCCAGGGCGAGCGCTTTCAGTATCTGGGCGAAGGCATGAAGTCGCGCTACAGCGGCGGCGTGGGTGAACACATCCAGGCGGGCAACCAACTGGCGTTGATCGGTGACTCACTGGCGGCGTGGTTTGCCTGGGACGGCATCCGTGCGGTGGATTATTTGCTGACGCGGCCGGAAGTGGATCCAAAGCATGTCGGGGTCACCGGCAACTCGGGTGGCGGCACGCAATCGACGTGGCTGTGCGGGATCGAGCCGCGATTCACGATGGGAGCGCCGGCGTGCTTCGTCACGACTTTTCGCCGCAATGCGGAGAATGAACTGCCGGCGGACACGGAACAATGCCCGCCCGGGGTGCTGGCGCTGAAGCTGGATCATGCCGACTTCCTGGCGGCGATGGCGCCGAAGCCGATCGTGATTCTGACGCAGGAAAAGGATTTCTTTGACGTGCGCGGCAGCGAGGAGGCGTATGGACGGTTGAAGACCCTATACACTTTGTTAGGCAAGCCGGACAATATTCAACTGCACACGGGCGCGGACTACCACGGCTACACACAGGGGAATCGCGAGGCGATGTATCGCTTCTTCAACGGCGTGACGGGCATCTCGAAGGCGGACAAGGAACCGCCGCTGGTGATCGAGAAGGATGAGACGCTGTGGTGTACCTCAACCGGGCAGATCAGCGAATTGAAGGCACGGACGATCTTCTTCTTCACGCGTGAACGGTCACAGGCGCTGGCGAAAGAGCGCAGGGGCTTGAGCGGTGAGGCGCTCAAGGCGGCGGCGGTCACTTTGCTGAAACTGCCGGCTTTGAAGGGTGTTCCGGACTTCCGTATCCTGCGCAGCGCCGGAACCCGCAAGTATGCCAAGAAGAACTATTGCACCTATGCAGTGGAAACGGAGCCTGGAGTCCA
>JAXMIV010000513.1:0-2886 GCA_034377045.1 Prosthecobacter sp.
CCAGCGCGATTCGCGGCGGCTTGCCAGGCGGTGGTGTCGCGCGCCTCAGGGCGCGCGCCTCCCAGGCTGGATATCGCAGCCGTTCTCCGGACGGCGCCACCAGCACGGTGAGGCTGGCGATCAGCGCGTCCATTTTCTTGCCGGCATTCTTGATCACGCCGTCAGGACTTTGCTTGCCGCTGCCTTTTTTCACGGCCTTGCACAGCGGGCAGGGATGCTCGCCATCAAAGGTTTTCGCCACCGCGTCCACCAGCGAGCCTTGCTGATAATAGGTGATTAGCATGCCCGTCCACGCAATCCCCTGCAGGGCCGCCCATTGCAGGCCCAGGGACAGGCAGATCGCCACGACTACAATCCCGCGCGCAAGGCGCTGAAAGCGGGAAGGGAAGGCGGCGGACATATTCGGACTGAAGCTAAAGAACGGCGTCACCGGTGTCAACTCACATGCACAGGCCCCACGGCAATCAGCGACAGGGCAGGCTTGCCTTCTTCCCGGGCTTGCGGCAAATCCACGGCAAACTCGGCCTGCCAGTCGTTGAGGCCTTCGGGATCGACCAGCACCTGGGAGACGCGCCATTGCTGGCCGTCGTCGGAGGGCTTGACATAGGTGTGGCGGCCATTGCGCGCCTCATTGTCGAGCGTGATGCGGTCATGCTCGTCGTAGTAAGGCTCCAGCGCGGCGGCGAGGGAAGCTTCAGTCCAAGGCGCGGCGCGTGAACCCAACGTGACGAGTGCGGCGCCGTAGTTTTCTGCCGCGAGAGCGCGCAGGAAGCGAAAGATCTCGATGCGGATCAGGGCTGTGAATTCGCGCTTGTTGCGCGTGATGTCGGCGGGCTCGGTGCTGGTGGTCTCCTTGTCTTCGGAAGGCCGCCAATTCGGATCACGCATCCGCTCCCATTCATCCAGCAGGCTCGAATCGGTGCCACGCAGCAGACCCGCGATCCAGGCCTCCATTTCCTGCACCGGCTCCGTCTTGAAACGATCCGGCACCGTCTGCGCCAGGATCTTGTGCACTCCGGAGAGATGGCGCAACAACACCCCTTCGGCGCGATGCAGGTCGTAGTCGTTGATGTAGTCCGCGAAGCTGCGGAAGTTTTCGAACATCTCCCGGGCGATGCTCTTGGGCCGGATATTCTCTTCGCCCACCCACGGATGCGCTTCGGCGAAGGCATTGAAGGTGCTGTAGATAAAATCGCGGCAGGGCTTCGGATATTCCAATTCCTCCAGCCGTGCGATGCGCTCTTCGTATGCGACGCCTTCGTTCTTCATCGCCGCCATGGCTTCGTCCTTCACCTTGCTGAGCTGGCGGCGCAGGATGAGATCGGGGTTCTCCATGATCGACTCACAGAGCGTCAGGATATCCGCGGCGTAGGTCGGTGAAGCCGGATCGATCAGCGCCACGGTGTCGATCAGGTATAGCGACAGTGTGTAGTTCAGCGAGAAGTCCTCCTGCAACTCCACATTCAGCCGCAACTTGTGTCCTGCTTTTTGTTCGGCGCGCGGCAGGATTTCGATGATCTTGCGCTGAACTAGCGCGCGAAATAATTGCCAGGCACGCTTGCGGTGCTGTTTCTTCGCCGCCGCGGTTTCATGCGAGTCCGCGATCAGTTGCCGCATCGCCCGGCAGCCGTCGCCGCTGCGGCTCAGCACCTGCAGCAGCATGCCGTGGGAGACTTGAAAACGCGAGGTCAGCGGCTCAGGCGCGGCGCTTTGCAGCTTCTTGAAGGTGTCTTCGTTCCAACCCACAAATCCTTCCGGCGCCTTCTTCTTCACCATCTTCCGCATCTTCTTCACATCGCCCGCCGCCTTGCTCTCCATCTTCGCATTCTCGATGATGTGTTCCGGCGCCTGGGCAACGACGTAACCGATATCGTCAAAGCCCCGCCGCCCGGCGCGCCCGGTGATCTGATGAAAATCGCGGGCGGACAAAAGCGCCACCTTCTGGCCGCCGTACTTGCTCAGCCGCGTCAGCAGCACCGTGCGAATCGGCACATTCACACCGACTCCCAGCGTATCGGTGCCGCAGATCACCTTGAGCAGGCCGCGCTGCGCCAGGCGCTCCACCAGCATGCGGTATTTCGGCAGCAGGCCCGCATGATGCACCCCTACGCCGTGGCTGAGGAACCGCTTCACTTCCTTGCCATACGGACTGGTGAACTTGATGCCAATGAGATGCTCCTTGATCGCGGTCTTCTCGGTCGTCGTCGCAAAGTTCAGGCTCATCAGATCCTGCGCCGCCTGCGACGCATCGTTCTGGGCGAAGTGGACCAGGTAAACTGGCGCCTTGCCCGCATCGACCAACTCCTGCAGCAGCATGTCCACGGAGGTTTCCGCATAGCTGAATTCCAGCGGCACCGGCCGTTCCCGCGAGGCCACGATCACCGTCTCGGTTTTGGTTAGGCGCGTCAGTTCTTTTTGAAAAAAGTCCATCGCCCCCATCGTGGCGGACATCAGCAGAAACCGGGACCGGCTCATCGTCAGCAGCGGTACCTGCCAGGCCACGCCGCGCTCCTGGTCGGCGTAGTAGTGAAATTCATCCATGATCACCTCGCGGAAGGGAGCATCCGCGCCGCCACTCAGGGCGTGGTTGGCCAGGATCTCCGCCGTGCAGCAGAGGATGGGCGCGTCACGATTCACCGTCGCATCACCCGTGGCCATGCCGACATTGTCCGGTCCGAAGTCACGGCACAGGGCCAGGAACTTCTCATTCACCAGCGCCTTGATCGGACTAGTGTACACGGAACGCCTGCCGCCGGCGAGCGAGCGAAAGTGTGCCGCCGTGGCGACCAGCGATTTTCCCGACCCCGTCGGCGTGTTGAGGATGACATTCTTGTCCTCAAACAGCTCCAGGATCGCCTCTTCCTGCGCCGGGTAGAGCTCCAGCTT
>JAXMIV010000514.1:0-4302 GCA_034377045.1 Prosthecobacter sp.
TAACGTCACGCATGACGCTGCGGAATTGCGCGGCCAGGTCTCCGCGCATCCAGGTGGCGGCGTTGTTCAGGAAGAACTGCAGCATGCGGTTCAGGCTCAGCAGGCTTTCGCGCAGATTGGCGACCATGGCGCTGCGCCGGCCGAGCAGTTTCACCACATCGCTCAAATCCTTTTCCACTTCACGGCTGGCTTTGTGCGGGTCCAGTCGAAACACTTCCCGGCCAACCTTCTTCAAATCGGACTCTACCGTCTGCAAGGCATCGGCGATGCGCGCCACGATCAGTTCGGTCAGGGTGAGAAAGACCGCGTCACTCGACATCGGGCAGGGGCACTGGCGCCTCACCTGATCCGCCAGCACGCGAAAGGCCATTGGGTCCGCGTAGCGGACAGTCGTCAGGCAATCCGGCGCCAAGACGAAGGAGATGGCGGTGTTGTCCGGCTCCGGCGTGTCCAGTCCCACGGGAATCCACGCGGTCATGTACAAGGACCCCTTTTCCGTATAGAGCCGGCTGGACTCTTCGATCTCCTGCATCTCTTCCCGCGTGGGCAGTGAGTATTCCAGCCAGCTTTCCGCCTCCAACTCCTCCGCGCGCGAAGGATTCAACAGATCCAGGTAAACGAGATTGTCCGGAAAGGGACGCACCTTCTCGTCTTGCCAATCAATGAGTTGTCCTTGCTGGGTGATGAGGCGAACCATGCGGGGGGAGCGCGGAGTTTACCCGGCCCATCGAGTGTTGCCACGGAAAAGGCGCTCGAATCGCAATCGAAGATGCGTTATCAAATCCGCCCATCATGACCACCCACGCCTGGTTCCACATTGAAAACGAAGCCGAAATCGCCTCGCCCGCCCTCCTGCTCTACCGGGACCGCATCGAGCACAATCTGCAATTGATGCTGAAAATCGCGGGTGGCGCCCACCGGCTGCGGCCGCATGTGAAAACGCACAAACTGGGCCAGGTGATCGAACGCCAGATTGAACTCGGCATCACGAAATTCAAAACTTCCACGATCGCCGAGACCGAGATGTGCGCCCAGGCCGGAGCGCCGGATGTGATGCTGGCCATGCCCTGCGTCGGCCCCAATGCGGATCGCCTGGCTCAATTGGCCGTGAAGTATCCGCAGACCCAGTTTTCCACGATTGCCGATGATGAGGTGACGATCCACACCGTCGCCTCAGCCGCGCAGCGCCACAACGTCACGCTGGGCATCTATTTGGAGTTGGACCCCGGCATGGGCCGTACCGGCATCGTACCGGGAGCGGCAGCGCGGCAACTGGCGCACATGATGAAAGACACGCCGCATCTCCAGTTCATGGGGCTGCACGCTTACGACGGTCACATTCACGATGCCAGCCTGGACGTGCGGCGGCAGCTTTGTGCAGAGGCCTATGCGCCAATATTGGCGTTTCGCAAGGAGCTGGAAGGCGACGGCATTGTCGTCCGGGAATTCGTCGCCGGCGGCTCCCCGACCTTTGGCATCCATGCTCTCCAGCAGGACCGTTCCTGCAGCCCGGGCACGACCGTGCTGTGGGACTTCGGTTATGGGGACAAGCACCCTGATCTGCCTTTCCTGCCCGCCGCTGTGGTGCTGGCCCGGGTCATCAGCAAGCCGGGCGCCAACCGCATCACGCTCGATCTCGGCCACAAATCCGTCGCTCCGGAACAGCCACAGCCGCGGGTGCGTTTCGAAGAACTTCCCGACGCCACCGTGATCATGCAGAGCGAGGAGCATCTGGTCCTGGAAACCGACCGCGCTCACGAATTCGCCATTGGCCAGGCTCTCCACGGCATTCCCCGCCACGTCTGCCCCACGGTTTCCATGCACGGCGAGGCGGTCATCATCGAAGCCGGCAGGGCGACCGAGCGCTGGCCGATCCTGGCACGGAATCGTCGGATCACTGTATAAAGGGCCCGCCAACCTTCGTTTTTGCCAGCCATGCATTCGATCAACCGCCGCCGCGCCCTCAAGACTCTCTTCTGCTCCAGTGCCGCCCTGGCCCTGAATCTGTATCCGCGCCGCGCGCAGGCAGAAATCACGAAGGATGCGCTGCACTTCCTGGCCATCGGCGATTTCGGCACCGGCGCCGTCAATCAGACGGCCGTCTCCAAAGGCATGCAGGAGTTTGTCGCCAAAAATGCGATCAAACCCGAAGGCCTTCTGCTCATCGGCGATAACTTTTACGGCCCCACCAAGGACGGCGGGCTGACCGTGGACTCCAAACGCTGGCAGACCGGTTTTGAGGACATGTATCCGAAAAGCACCTTTCCCGGCCCCTGCTGGGCCGTGCTGGGCAATCACGATTATCACGACAATGCCGGCGGTGAGCAGGTGCAACTGGCTTATGCGCAAAAACTGGGCGGGCGCTGGACCATGCCGGCCAAATGGTACCGTGTGGATCTCGGCGGCCCCAAACCGCTGGTCACCCTGATTTGCCTCGACACCAACTTCCCCACCGTCAGCGGCGGCAGGGACAAAAAGACCGGCCTGCCCAAGAATCACATGTCCGCGGCGGAGGAGCAGGAACAACTCGCCTGGTTCAAAGCGGAGCTGGCCAAACCCCGTGCGCCTTTCACCATCGTCATGGCCCACCATCCCATCTATTCCAACGGCGATCATGGCGACACCAAGCCTCTGGCGCAGTGGGATGACCTTCTGCAGCAGCATCAGGTGCATGCCTACCTTTGCGGCCACGACCACGACATGCAGCATCTGGAGTTGGAGGGCCGGTTCACCTCCCACATCCTCTCCGGTGGTGGCGGCGCCCGCGTCCGCAAGCTCGAGAGCGAGCGCAAGATGCCCTATGGCAAAGACGTCAACGGCTTCACCCACCTGGCCGTGCAACCGGACGGCCTGACCTTCACCCATCACGGCGTCGACGGCGGTGTGCTGCACAAATTCACGAAGCGGCTGGACGGGAAGGTCGAGATCGCATGACGGATTTTCCCCTTCCCCCTCGGTCCGCTTTCCGCTAGCAACAGGGCATGAGTCAATCTGCTGTCCCGCCTGAACCCGCGCTAATCAAGACTCTGGGCGGTTGGCAGGTGCTGTTTTATGGGCTGGGGTCCATGCTCGGCGCGGGCATCTACGCGTTGATCGGGCGGGCGGCGGATCAGTTGGGCAATGCGGTCTGGCTGGCTTTTTTGGTGGCCATGGTGGCGGCGCTGCTGACGGGCCTGAGTTATGCCTGCGTCGGCAGCCGTTACGCACGCGCCGGCGGGGCCGCTTATGTCACTCATCGGGCTCTCGGCAGGCCCTGGCTCAGCTATATCGTCGGCATTGCGGTGATGATGAGCGGCCTCACCAGCATGGCGACGGGGTCGCAGGCCATCGCGGAGAATCTGGAAAAGGCCTTCGGCTTCGCCTTGCCGATCAAGGCAGCGGCGATCGGCCTCGTCTTCCTGGTGGGTTGCGTGATTTATCGGGGCATTCGTGAGAGCATGTGGGCAAACATCGTCTGCACCGTGGTCGAGGCTAGCGGCTTGATCTTCATCATCGCCGTGGGAGCGCGCTACTGGGGCAGCGTCAACTACCTGGAAAGCGCGGGAGATACCCTGGCGGGCGGACCGGGGTCAGGCATCACCCTGGCGCTGGTGATGCAGGGCGCTGTCCTAACCTTTTATTCGTTCATCGGTTTCGAGGACATCCTTAATGTGAGCGAGGAAGTCAAGAATCCCAAACGCGACGTCCCTTTTGGCCTCATTGGCGCCATGATACTGGCGACCATCATCTACATGACGGTGGCGATCACTGCCGTCTCCGTGGTGCCGTGGCGCGAACTGGCGGCCAGCAAGGCGCCGCTCATGGAGGTGGCGCACCGCGCGGCGCCTTGGTTCCGGGGTGTCGACAGCGTGTACATCATCATCACCATCTTCGCCATCGGCAACACCGCCTTGCTCAACTACATCATGGGCTCCCGGCTGCTCTACGGCATGAGCCGGCAGGGTCTCATGCCCGCCGTGCTCGGCAAGGTGCATCGGGTGCGGCGCACCCCGCACGTGGCCATCATGGTGCTTTTCGCCATCGTCACGGCTCTGATTCTGAGCGGCGGCGTCAAACAACTGGCGGAGGCGACGGTGCTCCTGCTGCTGACCGTGTTCACCGTCGTCAACGCCTCTCTGGTCGTCCTCAAACTCCGGCCCAACGAAGCGCCCGGCGGCTTCGAAGTGCCCTTCATCGTCCCTCTCCTCGGCGCGTTCGTCTGCGGGACGCTGATCTTCACCCGCATTCAACGCGCCTTCACCAGTCCCGACACCGCCGAACGCATCGCCCCCATCATCGCCATCGCCATCATCGCCGTGGGCA
>JAXMIV010000515.1:0-2722 GCA_034377045.1 Prosthecobacter sp.
GCGGCCGCCAACCGCGCAATAGATGAGGTAGGAGCCGCTGCGGTCCAGCTTTTCGAGGCTCTTAAGGGTGTCGTCACCATGGAGGTAGTCGTAAAGTTGCGCCCCGGCGATCTTGCCTTCCGTCTGTGCCTCGCCTTCCCCCCGGACATCGAGAATGACGAGGCCGGGGCTGGCGGCGATCAGTTTTTCGGCTTCATCCGGGCTCAGTTCCTGAACGGTCGCCGGCAGTACGACAGGGGGCGGTTCGGAGCGGGCGGCTTCACGGGTGGGAGGCTTGCAGGCGGG
This sequence comes from Prosthecobacter sp., assembly GCA_034377045.1. GTDB lineage: Bacteria > Verrucomicrobiota > Verrucomicrobiia > Verrucomicrobiales > Verrucomicrobiaceae > Prosthecobacter. Next base: position 286 of record JAXMIV010000515.1, read on the forward strand.
GAAAAGCAGCAGGGCCGCAGCGGCTGTTGATAGAAAGGTCGGAAATTTGGAGAGCTGCATGGCGCCTGTGGGGACGGTGAGGTTTCCACTATGGGAGCCTAAAGTTACGAGGGCAAATCTTTCGACGTGTTCCTTGGGCGTGGCGGAGACCCCATTTTTCCTTTGCAAGGGCTGGCCCGCCCTCCTATAAACTGCCTCCCCTGGGTGGACGCCGTCCGTCCGCCCGCCTACTTCTGCAACCATCCTTCTTATCGTTATGGGCCGCATCTACAACAACATCGTCGAAACCGTCGGTCATACACCCCTGGTCAAACTGAACAAGGTGACCGCCGGTGTGAACGCTACTGTCGCCCTGAAGTGTGAGTTTTTTAACCCGCTGGGCAGCGTCAAAGATCGTATCGGCATGGCCATGATTGAAGACGCCGAAAGGCGCGGCGTGTTGACCAAGGACACCGTCATTGTCGAGCCGACCAGCGGCAATACCGGAATCGCGCTGGCCTTTGTCGCCGCGGCGAAGGGCTACAAACTGATCCTGACCATGCCGGAAACGATGAGCACGGAACGCCGCACTTTGCTGGCCCTGCTCGGCGCGCAACTCGTGCTGACGCCTGGACCGCAGGGCATGAAGGGCGCGATCGCGAAAGCGGAAGAGATCCTTAAAGCCACTCCGCATGCCTGGATGCCGCAGCAGTTCGAAAACCCCGCCAATCCGGCCATTCACAGAACGACGACGGCGGAAGAACTCTGGGACGATACCGATGGCAAGATCGACATCTTCGTGGCCGCGGTGGGCACCGGTGGCACGATCACCGGTGTGTGCGAAGTCATCAAGCCGCGCAAACCGAGCTTTCAGGCGATTGCCGTGGAGCCTGAGGCGTCCCCCGTCATTAGTCAGACGCTCGCCGGTGAGCCTTTGCAGCCCGGACCGCACAAGATCCAAGGTGCTGGCGCGGGATTCATTCCGAAAAACCTGCACATGAAGGACAGCGGTGGCAACGCGCAGATCACGGAGTGCATCAAGGTTTCCAATGACGCCGCTTTTGCGATGGCCCGCCGTCTGGCCAAAGAGGAGGGCCTGCTGGTCGGCATCAGCACCGGCGCCAATGTGGTCGCTGCCCTTGAGGTCGCGGCCCGCCCGGAGAATGCCGGCAAACTGATCGTCACGGTCGCCTGCTCCACTGGCGAACGCTATCTGTCCACCGCCCTCGCCGATGAGGCGCGAGCGCAGGTCGGCGTCTAATTTTTCAGCGACTTTTCCCCCCAACCGATGTCAAAGACCCTCCCCCCCGCTCCAGCGCCATTCGAAGCCCCGCCTGCCTTGGAGCAGTTCATGGAAAAGCACTTTAAGTCGATGGTTATGGCCGTCGCTTTGGTGGTGCTGGCCCTGGTTGGCTATGCCGTTTTTCGCCTAAACAGCCAAAAAAAGACGGAGGAGGCGGGAGCTGCGTTTGTGGCGGCGAAGACGGTGGTCGACTGCGATCTGGTCATTCAGAAATACGCAGGGACCGAGGCTGCTGGAAACGCCCTTCTGCTGAAAGCGGATCTGTTCTGGGAGGAGAACAAGAAAGATTCTTCCGTGGCCGCTCTGCGTGAGTTTGTCGCCAAGCATTCGGAGCATCCCTTCTTCCCCCCATCGCTGGTGGCCCTGGCTTCCAAGTTGGACTCGACCGGTGAGCGCGCCGAGGCGAAGACCTTGTTCGAGCGCGTGGTTGCGGAGTTTCCGGACGCGGATGTTGCACCCCTGGCACAAATTCGCTTGGGGGACATCCTTTGGGCCGAAGGCAAGGAAGACGAAGCCAAGAAGGCCTATGAATCGCTGCCGGCCAAGTTCGCCAATGCCGATTCCGCCTTCATCAATGAGAGCGAGGAGCGCCTGAAATGGATTGAAGCCAAGCTGCCGACCAAGGAAGTCGACGGTCCACCCAAGCCGAAAGAGGCGACGCCCGCCCCTGGTGCCATCCCCGGCATGCCGGACCTGTCAAAGATCCCTGGCATGCCCCAGATGAAGCTCAATTCCGGCAGCCTGTCGCCCACCGTTACGCCTGATGCCGCTGGCAACGCTCCGATGATCCAGTTGAAGCCGACTCCCGCCGCGCCTGCGGGAGCGCCGGGTGTGACCAAGCCCGCTCCAACTCTGACCCCTCCCGTCGGCACGCCGCCCTCCTCTGCGCCCGCGACTCCTCCTTCTCCAGCGCCACTAGCGGCTCCGAAGCCTGCTGCAGCAGCACCGGTGCCCGTCGTCCCATCACCAGTCGCTCCAGCGCCCGTGACGCCCACTCCCGCGCCGAGCGCTGCTACCCCGGCTCCGACTCCTGCGGCACCAGCCCCGGCTCCGCCACCGAAGGCCCCTTAAGCGATCGAGAAGAAACTTCTCTGCGAGCTTCAAATCGGACAAACGCTGCCAATGGTCAGCTGGCCTCACGGTTGACTTTGAATT
>JAXMIV010000516.1:0-3777 GCA_034377045.1 Prosthecobacter sp.
GTGGTCCCTGAGTGGCCGCAAAAACCCGCTGAACTCAAGTGGCGTTATGTGACCGGTGTCACCGTGGATGCGCAGGATCGCGTGTGGGTGCTCAATGCCATCAAACCGCAGGTGCAGGTCTACGCGGCGGATGGGAAGTTCATCGACGCCTGGGGTTCGGACTTGTTCAAGAACCCGCACTTCCTGCGCATTGATCGTGAAGGCAACATCTGGGCCGCGGACTACGGCGCCCATGTGGTGTTGAAGTTCTCCCCCAAAGGGCAGTTGCTGCTGACTCTCGGCACCCAAGGTGTCGCGGGCGCCGATGAGACGCACCTGAATCGGCCCACCGACATGGCCTTTGCGCCCAACGGCGACATCTTTGTCACCGATGGCTATGGCAACAATCGCATCATGCACTATGACGCGAGTGGCAAGTTTGTGAAGACCTGGGGCAGCCTGGGTGTGGAAGCCGGTCAGTTGAGCCAGCCACACAGCATCGCCATCGACTCGAAAGGCACGCTCTATGTGGCGGAGCGCAACAACTGCCGGGTGCAGATCTTTGATCAAAGCGGCAAATCGCTCGCGCAGTGGCGAAACCTTATCAACCCGTGGGCGATTCACATTACTCCCAAGGATGAAGTGATCATCTGTGGCTCCTCACCCGCGCGCTGGAGTCTTCGGCACAACCTCGGCAATCCGCCTTCGGATCAGTTGCTGATTAAGTTCGACACCACCGGCCGCGCGCTGGAGTTGTGGACGTTTCCCTTGGCGCCGGAGGGCACGCAGACGCCGGGGCAACTGGACTGGTGCCATGGCCTCGGCGTCGATTCCAAAGGGGATCTTTACATAGGCGATGTGGCAGACAACAGCTTGTCGCATCGCGTGCAGAAGTTCACCCGTCTGCCCGCAGAACGCTAAACTCCATGCGCGCGTTGCTTCTTGGCTTCGGGTTGTTCGCTGCCGCGGCGGGATTGCATGCGGCGCCGCAAATGCTGCCGACTAATCTCAGCGCGCCCTTTTGCTATGACCATGGCGGCGTGCGGCGCTGGCCCGTTCTCAACTCGCCGCTTGCTGAAAACAGGCTGGGTACTTTGCGGGCCTTGCGTGAGGAGCGGGAACTGGCGCGCGGTGAGCGGCTGGAGTTCTCCGGTCTGGTGGTGTCGCTGGGGCGCGATGGCTGGCTGGAAATTCAATCGCGCGCGGATGCGGCGCCACTGGCCTTTGATCTTGAAATCAACCTCGAAGGTAATGGCGGTTCTGAAACGCAGCGTCTTGCCGTGCGCAACGCGCCACCGCCGCGCCCGATCTCCTACATCGCGGACTTTGGCGACGACTTGATTGACCTGTTCATGGATCGCAAGACGGGCCGCTGGAGACCGCTGGAGAAAGGCGCGTTCGATCAATACTTCCGCAAGTTGCAGGCGCACGGTGTCGGGCGGCTCATTGTCTGGCAGAGTCCGTTTCCGTATATGGCCGATGCGAAGAATTATCGGGATGAGGACTGGCAACGTTACACGACCCAGGCACGAGCCATCATCGAAAGCCCGGAGTTGGGTGCGATCCTGGAAAAGCGCGGCGGGATCATTTCGTGGGGTTGGTTGCGCCAGTTGATGGCGGTGCGATTGACGCCGCAGTTCGGTGATCTTCTCACCCGCAGCGCGGTCGAGCACGGCATCAAACTCACCGCCAGCTTTCGCCCGTTTGAGATGGCCTTGGACAAATACTACGCCGTGCCCGCCTTTGATGAGAGCGGCGAGTTCCTTTGGAATTTTCATCCGATGGCGTCTCCGGCGGTGGACTATCATGCGGACGAAGTTGGGTTCGCACACTATCGCAAGGTGCTCGAAGCAGCGGAACATGCCGATGCAGGCCGGCTGCAGGCGCTTGAGATCAAAGGCGTGATCGATGCCAAGTCCGTGCGTCTCATCGCCACGCCGTTTCCACCGCTGCAACATGATTCGTTCGTGCTGGTGCGCGGCAAGGATGGGAAATTCCAATTGCGACCGTTTCGTGAGATTCAACCGCAGGCCGATGCCCGCTGCCAGGAACTGAAGAACATCACAGTCGAGCTCGACGGTCAAGGCACCACGCGGATCTCAGGCATCGTCATGCCGGAAAACTGCCGCTATCTCGTGCTGTCGAATCTGGATGCGCCATCAAAACTTCCGGTGACCTTGGTTGCCAAAGCTGGCAATGAACTCGGACGCGCGAATGTCTATTGGGCGGCGGCGCCTGATGATGGTGAAGGCAAAAGGACCCGCGTCGGCGGCATTACTGCCGATGGAGATTTCTGCTCCGTCTTTTACGCCGTCGAAGCCAGCCTAGGGCGCGCGCCGCAGCGGAACTTGAAGCGCGAACAGCTTGTCGTCGATCTGGGCGACCCGTGGTCGGTGGAAATGGTGGATTTCAACCAGCCCGCGGCGCGGCGCTATGCCGTCGATGAGCTGCGCTCGATCTTGACCCACGCCCCGTTCGACGAGATCTTCATCAATACCCGCTCGCACACGTCGCTCGCCGCCACACTGGCGGATGGCAAGGATGGCGTGAAACCGCTTCTCCACTACTCGGCGGCGAAACAGCCTTACGTTCACCTCGGACTTGATCGCGCCTATGCGCCACGTGGCGCGGCCAACGATCCGCGACTGCGCAGTCTAACTAGTGATCGTACCGGCATCGAGCGCATCACCACCTGGCAGCCGGGCGAGTGGGACAACCCCTGCCAGTCGCCGGATTCGCCGTTCGTATGGCGGTACGCGCGCAATCGTGGCGTGGCGGACGGCGTCCGCCAGTTGCTCGAAGATTTGGAGAAGGCATTCCCGAAGACGCGCATTCGCGCCGTGATCCCCGAGGGCGGCCAGGCCGTGGCGAACGTGCAGGCCGCGTTGGACACAATGGCGAAACCCGGAGGTGGCGTTTATGGACGCGACTACTACCGGCACATTTGGGCCTCCATCAATCACATCCCCGCCATTGGCGAAGGCATGACCATGCTCAATCTAAAGGGACTGCGGGTGGAACCGGTGTTTGGTGGCATCCGCTTCCTGCCTGACCGAGGCCCGTTTGATTTTTTTGTCCGTGAAACGATTGCCGATTTGAGCGGCAACCGCGGTTCGTCGTTCCGCGGGCCGCGGAGCTTCTTTTACGAGGGGCATGAGACCTTGAGGACCACCGATGCCAAGGCTGGCCGGGACGGACGCGAGGAGCGCATCCGCCACTTGTTAGACCAGCGCGGTGAAATCAACGAAGTGATCCTTTACGAGGCCGCCGCGTGGCTGGGCCTGCCGCTCAATGATCCTGACCTTTGCGGCCATGGGTTTCTCGATCGCCCCGGCAAAGCCGCGCCGACAAAATAGTCCTTCACCGCTGATGCATTCAAACTCTGCGCCATTCGTTTCACGCCGGCACTTCCTCCAAACCGCAGGCACGCTCTCTGCCGCGTTAGTTACTGGTCTGCCAGAGCAGACTCACGCGGCACCGGGCGTGAGCGTTCTTGAAACGAAGGTCATCAGCCTGGATCATCACCACTACCATGGCTGGCCGACCCTGATGCGGCGCAGGAACGGGCAGCTCATGCTGGTGTACTCCGGCGGGCGCGAGGAGCATATTTGTCCGTTCGGCCGCGTCGAAATGATGGTTTCCAATGACGACGGCCAAACCTGGGGCTGGCCGCGAGTGGTCTTCGACAGCGATATCGATGACCGCGACGCCGGCGTCTTGGAGACTGAGGCAGGCACGCTGCTGATCAACACGGCCAGCACGCTGTCTTACGACACGCTCTATTTGCAGGCGGCGCTG
>JAXMIV010000517.1:0-3738 GCA_034377045.1 Prosthecobacter sp.
CCCATGCCCTTTTCGTTGTAGAAGGTGGCGAGCAGGGCCTTCAGCTCCGGCGTCAGTTGGGGGTTCGCCTTCCGTTGCTCATAGATGTCGTTGCGAAAGTTGCCCTCCTTGGCATCCGCAATCACGACGGAGGTGGGGTAAACGACGACGCTGCAGATGTGGCCGGCGTGGGAACCTTTGTAGTCCTTGTCATCAAGCCAGATGTTGAAGCCCTTCGCCTTGTTGCTGACATAACGAAACTTCACCGAGACTTCGAGGTCGCGTTCAGGGTCGATGCGGATGTGATCGACCGCATTGTGATCGGAGGTCGGGGCCGTGATGCCGACCAGCACGCCATCCTTGACGATGCTGGAGCTCTTGTAGTGTCCCCAGCGCGGCCCGAAGGCGTTGGCGGAGAAGTCATCGGAGAAGACGGGCCTCGAGTAGTCGACGGCAAACGCGGCGGTGACGACGAAAGAAGCAAGCAGCAGAGGGACGATGGATTTCATGGCAAGGGTTGGATGAGGCGGGGCGTGGATAACGAAGGAGAGTGGCGGAATCTTCTGTTTTGGGCGTGCCTTCAGCGATGAGTTGCGATTCGCGGTCTCTGGCTTACACTGCCTGTCATGCAGACGATCACAACGACGATCTCGGTAGGTGATGACGCGACGAGCGCCATTGCCACGCTGCTGAAACAGTTTCCGCGGGGCAGCCGGGTGCGGCTCGCACTGTCTCCGTTGGCCGGCGAATCCGGCGAAACGAATGTGACGGAATATCGTGATCGAGTTGCCAAGGCGCGTCGCCAATTTGCGGCGAAGTGCCCATGGACCACGACGGCCGAAGCAATTCGGGATTTGCGCGAGGGGGAGCAGGATTGAGTGGCCTCGGTGGTGCTAGATTTGGTGACGGGCGATCCCCAGTTCGAGCCTCCGTCTACAAAATGTCTTCAAAGCCTTCTCGCCGAAGGGCTTGTGGTGTGCCCGATCACCTTTGTGGAACTTGGGCCGGCGTTTTATGGTGACGATATCGCTGCCGAAGCATTTCTCTTGCAGGCAAACCTGGATATCGCCGAACCTTGGCTACAAACCGACACCGTCGAAGCCCATCGTTTGTGGAACGTCCATCAAGTGCGCCGTCGGCAATCCAAGTTCCCTAAAAGGCCGGTGGCGGATGTGATGATTGCGGCGTTTGCGCTCCGTTTCCAAGGGATCGTCACGCGCAACGCGGCTGATTTTCGCAACATCGCGCCCTCGTTGACGCTGATCGAACCTTGAGCGGCATCCTACACGTCCCGCTTCGAACGCGGTTCGCGGGTGACGGTGTCAGCGGCGCCGGGGCTGGTGACGAAGGGGCCGTCAGCCATGGGGGCGATGCCGCTGAAGGCGACGTCGGGCATTTCGCTGGGCAGGCCGGCGAGGGGGAATTCCTTGCGCAGGGGGAAGTAGGGATAACCATCCCACATGAGGATGCGGCGCAGATCGGGATGGCCCTCGAACTTGATGCCCATCATATCGTAGATCTCGCGCTCGTGCCAGTTGGCGGTGGGCCAGATGTCGGACACGGTGGGAACTTCGACTTCATCGGCCACACGGCACTTCACCCGCAGGTGTTCGTTGTGGCTGTAGCCGTAGAGTTCATAGACCATCTCAAAGCGCGGCTCTTCGCCGGAATGATCGACGCTGGAGATATCCACGAGGTAGTCGAAGCTGAGTTCGTCGTGGCAATACTTGAGCACGGGCTTCGTCATCGCGGGGGTGACGTTCAGCGTCTGCTCCCCACGGAATTCGACGGTGCTGAGGACGGCTTCGCCAAACTTTTCCTTCAAGGCAGTGACCATTTGCGCGGCGTTCATGACTTTAAATCGGTTAGGCCAGGTCGGCCAGGAGCTGCTGCTTCTGGTCGTGCATGGAGGACTCGCCTTCGATCTTGCGCTGTAGGCGCATCATGCCTTCGATCAGGGCTTCAGGCCGGGGCGGGCAGCCGGAGATGTAAACGTCCACCGGAATGATCTGGTCGACGCCCTGGAGCACGGCGTAGCTGCGATACATGCCGCCGCTGGAGGCGCAGGCGCCCATGGCGATGCACCACTTCGGCTCCGGCATCTGATCCCAGATGCGTTTGACGGCGAGCGCCATCTTGTAGGTCACAGTGCCGGCGACGATCATCACGTCCGCTTGGCGTGGGGAAAAGCGCATAACCTCAGCGCCGAAGCGGGAAAGGTCATAACGGCTACAGGCGGCAGCCATCATCTCGATCGCGCAGCAGGCGAGGCCCATCGGCATGGGCCAGAGCGAGTTTTTACGCATCCAGTTGATGGCGGCGTCGAGCTTGGTGAAAACGATATTGCCCTCGATTTTCGAGTCGTAGGCGGCATGAACTTCAGCGGGGGCGACCATGACGGAGGGGGCGGGGTGGATTCTGAGGACGGATACGCCCCCGCCACCCCCCCGGCAACCGCTTTGTGAAAGATTTCACAAGCGCCAAATTTGGGAATGGACAGGCAGCGCCGGGCTGTGTGAGATGGGCGGCATGCAAAAATGCGCCGTTCTGCTAGCTTTCCTCGGCCTTTCCCTGGCGGCTTACGCGGCCGGTACTGCGCCGGAGGTGAAACTCGGGGTTCGCAGCCCGATTTCGTTCAAGGAATCGCCGCCGCTGTCGAGTGTCGAGCAACTCCAGTTGCGGCTGCATTCGCAGGAAGAGCCGGCGCCTTATGACGTGAGCACAGAGCAGTTTGAGATTCTGGTGCCGAAGGGGTACAAGGAATCGGTGCCGTATGGTCTGTTTGTGTGGATCAGCCCTGGCGACAAGCCGAGCGTGGCGGCGGAGTGGGACAAGGTGCTGGCGGACAAGAAGTTGATATTCGTCGGCGCGTTCAAGTCTGGCAATAGTCGCGAAGTCTTCGATCGCATCCGGCTGGCGGTGGATGCGAATCACAACGTGCGGCAGCTTTACAACATTGATCCGAAGCGGGTGTATGTCGGCGGACATTCCGGCGGGGCGCGGGTGGCGTCGATGATCGGGGTGACCTACGCGGACATGTTTACCGGGGCGGCTTGCTTCATGGGAGTGAATTACTTCCGCGATCTCACGGCGGAAGACGGGACGATGTTTGAGATGCGCTACTTTCCGCACCCTGAGATCGCGAAGATCGCGATGACGGAAAACCGGTACGCGCTAATCACGGGCGAAAAGGATTTCAACCGCATGAACACCCGCACGCTTTATGAGCAGGGCTTCACGAAGGAGGGCTTTCAGGCAGTGAAGCTCTTTGACATTCCGGGCCAGCCGCACAGCCCGCCGAGCGCGGAGTGGCTGGAGAAGGTGCTGGATTTCTTGGACAAGAAGAAGTGAGAGGAGGAGGGCTTTTTAAGCCCGCCTGCTTGGAAAAGTGAGGGTTAAAAACCCTCACTCCTTTAACCATTCGTCCAGATGTTCGGCGACAAAGGCGTCGTCGTTCAAATGGGGGTAGGCGCGATAGACGCGGTCGATCTCTTCCCTCTGGCCTTGGCTGAGTCCTTCATGCGGGTCCAGACACCAAAGGCCTGCGAGCAGACCCTGGCGGCGCAACACCTCATGCAAGCCGGCGATGCAGCCGGCGAAGGCGTTGGCGGCGTCGAAGAAGGCCGCGTTGCTGTCGGTGACCTGGATGGCGCGGGCGAGCATTTCGCGAGGCACGGAGTCGCCGATCGCCCGGCAATCCGCGAGCAACTCCACCGCCTTGCGGGTCCACACGGACCAGTGGCCTAACAAGCCGCCGAC
>JAXMIV010000518.1:0-5959 GCA_034377045.1 Prosthecobacter sp.
CTCGCCCATGCTGCCGAAGTTGCTGGTCGTGCGGGCCAGCGGTTTGCCGAACAGCATCCCCCACAGCCGATTGACCAAAACCCGGGCGGTGAGCGGGTTGTCCCGGTTTGAAATCAGCGCCGCCAGCTCGGAGCGGCCGCTGCCTTTCTGAAACTGCGGCGGCGCGCCACGGCTCAGGATTTGCAGGTAACCACGCTGGACCGGATCGCCCGGGACCTCCACATCGCCTCGGGCAAAGATCGGCAAATCCTGGATCTTGTCATCCTTCACGATGTGCAGCGTGCCCGGGTCCATCTTGGCCGCCAGCGTGCCGTCCTTCTCCTCCTGCCCGTCGGGTCGCAGGTTCACCATCTTGACGCTCGCAAAGACCCCAGCCAGCGCATAATAATCGCGCATCGTGAACGGGTCGAACTTGTGATCATGGCAGCGCGCGCAGGCAACGGTTAGGCCGAGAAAAGCCTGCGACACCGTATCGACTTGATCGGACCACTCCTCCGCCTGCACATCCTTGCGGCCGCGCGAATAGAGCTTGTGGCCCAGGCCGAGAAATCCCAGGGCCGGCAAATCCTGCCGGTTCCCCGGCTCATCCAGATCCACCGCCAGTTGCTTGCGGATGAATTGATCATAACCCAGGTCGCCATTGAAAGCCGCGATCACCCATTCGCGATACCGCCACGCATTCGGATAAGTCAGCGCCGTATTGGTACCGACGATATGCGCCTGATCCTCCGCATAGCGCGCCAGATTCAGCCACAAACTCGTCATCCGTTCCCCAAAAGCCTTTCGGCCCAGCAGACCGTCCACCGTTCGTTCATAAACATCCGGGCGACGGTCGTCGACAAACGTCCGCACCTCCTCCGGCGTCGGTGGCAGCCCCGTCAGGTCCAGCGTCAGACGCCGCAGCCAAGTCGCCCGATCCGCTTCCCGCGAAGGCGCCAATTTCTCCGCCTCCAACCGCGCCAAAATGAAATGATCCACCCGCTGCCGCGGCCACGCCGCATCCTTCACCTTCGGCAACGCCTGCGCCCGCGGACTCTGGAACGCCCAATGCTGCCGCGCCTTGTCCCAGTCGATCGGCTCCTTGTCCCCTGCCCTGACGACCAGCGCACCACCCATCGCACCCAGCACCAGCAAGGCGTACAAAAAGCTGTGGATTGAAGATCGAAACTGCACCGAAGACATCAACGCTCTAAAGAGAGCGTCCCTTGCCCGGGTTTCTGGAAGTGGTCCGCACAGTCCTCTGTGCGGGACGTTCGCGCGACAGATCCTGAAACTCAAGATCCCGTACCGTTGGGGATGATCTGTTCCTTCTGGAAGCCTTCACTCTTCAGTTCTGCACTCGAAAGATATGATCACAAGACGTGCACCGCCACCGATGTCGATCGACGAAAAGGGGAAAGTGAAACACCATCAAACAAAGAAACGACATCCGCCGGGGCTTCTCATCTGGAGCGGTGTTTGAACCACCACAAGACGGACATGCCACATCCAAGGCCTCTGGACACGGTTGGGGTGAATCCGCCGCCAGAAACTCGCGTGCCTCATCAAGGTCCTCATCCGCAATCTGCACCCTCACGCCCCCAATCGCATTGGAAAAGAGCCAGTCCATCTGGACAATGTTCTCATCGAAGACAAACGCTGGAATGCCCGCCGCCCCCAAGACGAGTTCGGAATAGGTGCGCCTCCTCAGGCTTGCTGAATGTCGCGATCGTAGTCATCAGAGAACCGCCACCGCCTCAATCTCAATTTCATTCCCCGGCGGAGCCAGCTCCGTCACACCCACAGCCGTCGAAGCCGGATAAGGTTCGCTCAGGAACTCTTTGCGTACCTTCCGATAGACCGGCAGGTCGCGGCTGAAATGCACGAAGTAGGCGCGCAGCATGACCACGTTTTCAAAGGAGGCGCCCGCTGCGCGGAGGATCAGGCCGATGCGCTCAAACGCCTGCCGCATCTGCGTCTCCATGTCGGCGCTCATATCCTCCGCCCCCTGCCCGGACACCAAAATGAGCTTCTGCCCCTCCGCCAGCATGCCCGCCGAATAACCACTATCCGCCACCGGCGCGCCTTCAGGATGCAGTGGGATTTTGTTCATGATCATGATGAGAAGGTCTCCACGACTTGGCATCAAAGCGGAGGCGCCCAAGGAAGGCAAGCCATTCTGCCGCCAGCAGGCGAAGGTCTGATAGGCGATACCCTCTACTCGGCAAACTCCGGTCCGCTGAGTCCCGAGCGCTCAAACTGCTCAAGCACCGCTTGGCGCTGATCCGGTGTGCTGCGCATTCGCCCCTGTCTCTCGCTCTTGATAATGCCCCTCATAGCTTTGTCACTATCCGTCATAGCGTTATGCTATGACCCATAGTGACTCCGACTCACAGCTCTCTCATACGGGGCTCGGCTTGACGGATACAATTGGCCAGCAAAGACAATAGCACCTACTCGATGAAGCTTTTCGGTAGGGAAGAGTGTATCCGTCAAACGAAGCAACGTGACTTTCCGTAACTTCGAAACTTCAAGGCATTACTATTGGATGTCCCCAACCTCAAAATTCCTTCAGCTTTTATCCACCCAATCTGCCTCCCCCTCCCCCACTATCGGCGTAACGTGATATAAGGGCTGCTATGGAAAAACCGAAGCACGGAAGTAGAAGTGTTCATCTCTTCAAAGGACAAAGACCTCCAATCAGCCGATGCCCAACTATTGGCGGAGAGGAAAAGCTCCCTCCGATTTATTACGGCGCTAATTTGCGGTGCCGTCACGAGGAACATAATGTTCGCGCCGCTTATGTGTGACCTGTTGACTTTGGTTTTGATGACCCTAAACTCAACACCAGGTGGAAAATAATACCGACCATCGATCCAACCCCTGTTCGCCCGATCCGGCGGGGCAGCAACAACAATCAGCCCAGTATTAGAATAGACATAACTGGTGACTGTCGTCACACCTTGAATTCCTGCCGAAGCGCGCACAATATCGCTTGCATGCTCAAAGTTTGCGCTCTCACAAGAGCTTAAACTGATGGCCAGAAGCGCGACAAAGAACCTCCATAACCAAATATTTTCAAGGGGTGGTAACTGGGGGTCAGGGTAACTGGGGGTCAGTGTGCAAATAATTGACAAAATGGTGTTTCATTCATCATCGTGAATTCGCAGTTGCGGCTGTGAGGCCGGCGGGCAGTATGCGCTCCCGTTTCGCTTTGTCCAGCCGCCGCAGTTGCCGGCTTACGTTGGCCACGTTGCGCTGCGAATACCGTCATGCACTTCCCCACGATGTCTCCCCGCCTAACATCAAGCATGGCTGGTGACCAACCCTCATCTCAATCCTGTCGAAAAAACCTTCCCGCTTCCGGCCCCAGGCTCCCTCCTGCCCTTCGTTGCTCTTCGAGCGAAGAATGGGCCGCTCCTTGCTCCTTGCAAAATTCCGCTTGCCTTTTCGGGGCGCCATCCCCCCGGTTCCTGTAGTTATGAACACGTGCTTCTCTCCGTCCACCGATCACAGCCTACCGTCCACCGCCGCGTCCTCCCTCGACAATCCCCGCCACGAAGCCTTCGCCCTCGCTCTTGCCGTCGGCGAAACGCCTGCGGGGGCCTACGACGCCGTCGGCTTCCACCCCAAAAATCGCAAATCTCGCGCCGAAGCCCTCAGCCAGCAGCCCGACATCGTCGCTCGCGTCAAACACCTCGTCGCTCGCGTCAAACACCTCGTCGAGAACGTGCCCAACCTCGTCGACCTGTGGCGGACCCACGCTCTCAATTTCTACACCATGCCGGAGCCGAGCGGACGCGAGACAGCCAGCGAAGCTGCCCGCAGGGTGAGGACGAGGGTGGCGAGTCCGAAGCAAACCCCTCGCAGGATGAACGGCTGGCTCTGGCAGGTCATCAATGGCCGCCGCAAGATCGACCGAATGCAGATGCAGGCCGTCCGCCTCTACGTCCGCCTGAACCACTGGGACCGCGCCCCGAAAAAGGGCGACGCCCCCACCGCTCCCGTTCTCCGGCTCGTTCCTCCCGGCGTCGTGCAGTCCCTCGACCTCATCAACAACGTCTATCTGACCTACGAAAACCAGTTCAACGGCGCCAACCTCATGGAAACCGAATACGAAAGCGACTGCGCCGACGCCGACGCCCTCAATCAAGAAGCCGAAGCCGCCGCCGCCGCCGACTCCGAGAACGTAGTCCGTCCGTCCCCGGGCGGTCCCCATGTTCCCGCCCCCGATCCCCAAAACATCCCCATGGGGACAAATGGGGATCAAAGCTCAAACCATCACTCCCTTGAGCCTCAACCATCTAACCCCGAATTTCCCGAAAATAACGACAAAAATAAAGCGTCCCCATCAGACCGTACCTTGGCTCTCCAGAGCCGAGCCGAACCCATCCCCGATGCCTCCGCGAACAACAGGCCATCCCCTGAACCCTCGAACCTTGAACCCCCGAACCTCAATCCTTCACTCCCCGACCCATCAGACCGTACCTTGGCCCTCCAGGGCCGAGCCGAAACCACCCCCGACTCCCATATAGACCATCTAGCCGCTCGATCCCACGGAGAAACGACATTCCCATCGCCCGTCCCTCCAATCACCGCCACTCCGCCACCCGCCTCAGAAACCGCCCACAGCCAACGGTCCACTGCTCACAGCGGCTCCGCCGCCCGCCGCACCGTCCACCCCAAACTCCAACCCGGCGAGACCCTCGCCCCCGGCATCAAAGGCAACCTGAACAAAGGCCGTCTCGAGCCCAACCTCGGTGACGACGGCGTCTGGTTTGGTCCCTCCATTTATCCCAAAGACCCACCCAAATCGCCGCCCCCTTTCGACGACTCACCTCCCTTCAACGACCAACGCACCTCACTGCCGCGCGACTTGCGTCCCCTTCAGTGGCAACGGTGAAGTCCTTTCCTTCGCAAGAAACCGCCCTCATTTGCCGTAGCCGTACAGCCCCATGTTTTTCCCTCAAACCCGGTCCTTATCTCTAGTTGCCGCGGGCTGCCTGCTGGCGGCAGGGTTGCCGTGCCTGCCTGCCTGGGCGGCTGATGAATCGGGCGTGGCCTTCTTTGAGAAGAAGGTGCGGCCGATCCTGATTGAGCGCTGTTATGAGTGCCACTCCGTGGAAAAGAACAAGACGAAGGGCGGCCTGACGCTGGACTCGCGGGACGCGGTGCTGAAAGGCGGCGACACGGGCCCGGTCCTGGTGGCGGGGCAACCTGACAAGAGTCTCCTCGTTGAAGCCATCCGCTACAAAAACCGCGACATGCAGATGCCGCCGAAGCGGGCGCTGCCTGCCGAGGAAATCAAGATCCTGGAGGAATGGGTGCGCATGGGCGCGCCTGATCCGCGCACCAGCGTGGCGGTGAAGAGTGGCGGCGGTCCGCGCGTGATCAATATCGCGGAAGGCCGCAAGCACTGGGCCTTCAGTCCGATCAGCCATCCAGCGGTGCCAAAGAATGCGGTGCCGGGCGGCAATCCGGTGGATGCCTTCATCAGCGCCAAGCTCGCGGACAAGGGTTTGATCATCGCCCCGAAGACGGACAAGCGCAGTCTGATCCGGCGGGCGACCTTTGACCTCACCGGCCTGCCGCCGACGCCTGAAGAAGTGGCGGCTTTCCTAACCGATGATTCTCCAGAGGCCTTTTCCAAGGTGGTGGACCGGCTGCTGCGATCCCCGCATTATGGGGAACGCTGGGGCCGGCACTGGCTGGACGTGGCGCGTTATGCGGACTCGAACGGCCTCGATGAAAACATCGCCTTGGGCACGGCGTGGCGGTATCGCGATTACGTGGTGAACTCATTAAATGAGGACAAACCGTTTGACCGTTTCCTGCTGGAACAAATCGCCGGAGATCTGCTGCCGGCGCCGAATCTCGACGCGCGGCGCGAGCACGCCACGGCCACGGGTTTCCTCAACCTGGGTGCCAAGGTCCTGGCGGAAGCGGACAAGGAAAAGCTCATCATGGACGCGGTGGATGA
>JAXMIV010000519.1:0-2894 GCA_034377045.1 Prosthecobacter sp.
CATGCTGCAGTATTTTTTAAACAATGCCGCAACGTGGATGCGCAGCGATCTGGCGGCCCAGTTCCGCAGCGTGATGCGGGACGTGAAGTCCCTGGATGACTACACGAACCAGCAGAGCCAGGAGATGACCTTCCTGCTGGAGTCCACGCTGGGCCTGATTAACATCCAGCAGAACCAGATCATCAAAATCTTCACCATCGCCAGCGTGCTGTTCATGCCGCCGACGCTGATCGCGAGTGTGTACGGGATGAACTTCGAGCACATGCCCGAATTGCGACAGCCTTGGGCGTATCCGGCGGTGATTGCGTTGTTGATCATCTCCGCGTTGCTGCCGATCTGGTTCTTTAAGCGGAAGAATCTGCTGTAGGGGCCTCTCTATTTCTTTTTGTTAGGCCGGGGAGGATCGCCGCGGCCACTTGGCTTGGCGGCGTCGTACTTGCTGTTAGGTGCCGGCATCACCGCGCCCACTTTCTGACGCCACTTCGCCAGCAGGGCGGCGAGTTCCTGAACTTTGTCCGGCTTGCTGGCAGCCAGGTCGTTCTTCTCTTCCAGATCTTCGCGCAGGTTGTACAACTCGCGGCGGCCGTCTTCATACCATTCGATCAGTTTCCAGTCTCCGAGCCGCACCGCACCGCCCGGAGCGCCACCCTGGTTGCCATAGTGCGGGTAGTGCCAATAGAGCGGCCGCTCCGCGATCGAGCCGCCGGCGAGCAGCGGCAACAGGCTCACGCCGTCCAGCTTGGATGTCGTTTTGCCCTGGGCCGCGTCCATGAGCGTGGCAAAGTAATCCGGACTGCAAACGGGTGTGTCGATCACGGTCTCCGGCTTCAGCACTTTCGGCCAGCGAATCAGCAGTGGCTCGCGAATGCCGCCCTCGTACAACCAGCCCTTGCCGCCGCGCAGGGGCAGATTCGAGGTGGGGGAACCCTCGCTGGTGGAAAGGCCGCCGTTGTCGGAAGTGAAGATGACGAGAGTATTGTCGGTTAGGCCAAGTTCATCGAGTTTTGCCAGCACCTTGCCGACGGCCTGATCCATCGCTTCCACCATGCCGCCGTAGACCGCATGCTCCTGTACCAGCCGTACCTCACGGGTGTCCTCGCGGCCCCATTTCGCCTCCAGGCCCAGGCGTTTCCGTTTCTCGGCGTACTTCTTTTGCAAATCCGCGCGCGCCATCAGGGGCGTGTGCACATCGTAAAAAGAGAAGAAGGCAAAGAAGGAATGATCTTTATTGGCGGTGATGAACTTCGTGGTCTCCGTGGCCAAACGATCCGGCAGATGCTCGCCCTCGGGTCCGTCCGGCAGGCGCGGATTGCCGTAAGGGGAGAAGTACTTTTTGCCACCATAGGGAGCACCGCGATCGATGCCGCCCATGTTGATGTCATATCCCTGGTTCTCCGGCCACCAGCCCTCCGGACCGAGGTGCCACTTGCCGGCAAAGAAGGTCGCATAACCCGCCTGCTTCAGCATCTCCGCCAGGGTGACTTCGTCGTGCGCCAAGCGGTCGCTATAAGCGGCGGGCAGGAGTTTGGTGTTGCGATTCCACTTGTCAGGCCCCGCCGCGCCGATGTAGTCCGTCACGCTCGTGCGCTGCGGCCAACGGCCGGTTTGCACCGCGGCCCTGGTCGGCGAACATACGGGGCAAGCCGCATACGCCTGAGTGAAGCGCGCGCCCTGCCGGGCCAACCGATCGAGATTGGGCGTTTCATAAAACGTGCTGCCGTAGCAGCCGAGGTCGCGCTGGCCGAGGTCATCCGTCAGGAAGAATACGATGTTAGGCCGATCCGCCGCTATGGCGTTCGTTAGGGTCAGAAAGGCGGACAGAAAGAGAGCGATTTTCATGGAACCTTGAGTTTGCCTTTGGATTTCTTTTTACCGGGACGGCCTTCGGCCAGTGGAAAGTTGGGGTTCTCCGTGCGTGCGGATTGCATCAGTGCTTCCGCCTTGGCGACCAAGTCGGGTTGGCTCACGGCCACATCGCTGGATTCCGCGACATCGGTGCCCAGATGATAAAGTTCTATCTTCGCCTTCGGTCCATTCTTCACCGCCTTCCAAACGCCAAACCGCACGGCCTGGATGGACTGCTTCTCATGAAGCTCCCAGTAGAAATAGTCGCGCGCGGGAGCTTTGCCGCCTTTGAGCAGGGACACGATGGACAGGCCATCCGTCTTCGCGTTCGCAGTGAACTCGGCCCCGGCAAGTTCCGCGGCCGTTGGCAGGAAATCCCAAAAGGCCCATGGCTCCTGCGACACCCGGCCCGCCGGGATCTGCCCCGGCCAGCGCGCGATGCCGGCCTGCCGCAGTCCGCCCTCATACATGCTGCGCTTGAAGCCGCGCAACTTGCCGCCCATCGCCTGATCAAAGAGCTGTCCGACTTCCGATTTGGGATCGAAGGACGCGCCGTTGTCACCGGAGAAAATGACCAGCGTTTTCTCGTCCAGTTGCAATTCCTTCAGCAACGTCAGCAGGCGCCCCACATCGCTGTCCAGGCGCGTCACCATCGCCGCATAGGTTTTCTGCAGCTTGGTCCAGGGCTTGTCCTTGTAGATGCCGAGGTCATCAATTTCGAAGTTCCCGTGTGGAAGGGTGATCGCGTGAAAGAGAAAGAAGGATCCGCCGGCATGCGCCCGCACCCAGCTCAGCGTGTCTTTGGCGATCAGTTCCTGTGCATAGGTTTTGCCGTCGAGTTCAATGCGCTTGTCATCATTCCAAAGGTAACTCGGGAAGTAGCTGTGCGCGTGCCGTTGGCAGTTGTAACCGAAGAAGTGATCGAAGCCCACCTTCAGCGGACTGCCCGTCGTGTCGAACATGCCCATGCCCCACTTGCCCGTGCAGGCGGTCGCATAACCCGCTCCCTTCAGCACCTGCGCGACGGTGAGCGTGCTGGCGGGCAAGGG
>JAXMIV010000520.1:0-4638 GCA_034377045.1 Prosthecobacter sp.
ATCAGCCAAACGCCGACGATGGTGCCCAGACCGACAAAGGAAAAAAATGTCGCGCGCCGCATCCGGGCGATGCGCCGGGGCGGCATCCCCTGGGTGGCGGCGAGGTTGGCGGTTTGAGCTCCGATCACACTCATCCGAGCAGAAAGTAAAGATAGCCCAGCACACCGCCAACGATGGCGATGAGCAGGGTGTATCGCAGAAAAGGATGACGGCCCAGGCGGTCAAAGGTGTCTTCGGCCACTTCGGAGACGATGCCCAGGTCAATGTTCCGCGGCGTCATCTTGGAGACATGCATGCCGGGGCCGGAGGTGCGGACGGCGGAACGCATGGCTTCGGTCATATCGGCAGGCAGATTGTTGTTATCCAGGAAGAAATGCGGCCAGCGCGCCGGCCCGCCGCTCAGGTGAAAACCCAACCGGCCCGCGGCCTCAAGTTGCGATTCCGTCAGATTCAGGTCGCTGTAAATCGCGCCCAGCCATTCCCGAAGCATGAGCCGTGCCTGATCGATGGAATGCGCAGTCGGGGTGCGAATCGAGTCCAGGGCATGTGCCGCCGCCGCCCGGCGCAGGGTTTCCAGGATGAGCTGGGTGCGCCGGATGCGGTTGTGCAATTGATAGGAGCGGAAGTAATCCGCGAGGCGCGCATACGCCTCGTTCCACTCTTCTTCGGTGCCCGTCGCGGGCGCGAACTGAATATTAACCGCTTCCATGAAGGCTCATTCGTAAGCCGTGGGGAGAATGCACGCAAATGGCGGTCTTGAAACTGATTTCAGCTTACCCACATCTAAAGCTGTGGGCTATTTCCTTTCGCCTCTCCGAGGCTTCGGGCAGGGACTATGAAACGAGACGGGGTTTGCCGAAGCATTATCGGACAATCATTTCGAGAACCAGCCTACTCCTCGGCTGCCGCCTTCGATTTGGCCTTCTTCTTGCGCTTCCCCTTCTTCGACCCGCGAGCGCCAGACTCCTGTTCCTTGCCGTTGACATAGGCTTCCCGCACGGCCGCATCGTCGCGCTGCCGGAACACTTCCAGAATCGGGTCTTTGGTCCGCTCCAGGTGCGCTTCCAGCGTCCCACGCATTTCATTCAGCGCCTCCTGATGCTCGGGCGTGGCGGCCAGGTTTTTTAGGCAGTCGGGATCGGCCTCGATGTCATACAGTTCCTCGACCACGCGGTGCTGGTACAAAGCATGCCGCGCCGCGAGGCCGGGATTGGTCTTGGCCAATTGCGCCATGCGCCGGTAGGTCGGTGTCCCGGTGGTCGCCGTGGCCATCACTCGCTCGCCATTGCTCCACGCATTGAAAAGATACAGCCAGCGTTGGCTTTGCACGCCGCGCATCGGGTCACGCGATCTGCCGGCGTTTTCGTTGTGTTCCTTGAAGATGAACTCGCGGTCCGTCAGCCGCTCTCCGTTCAGCACGGGCGCGAAGGAGCGTCCGTCCAACCCTTTCAGCGGTTCCAACCCGAGAATCTCCAGCAACGTCGGCATCAGGTCGACGGTTGAAATCATGTGCGCCGTGTCCACCGCGCCCGCCTTGGTCACACTTGGCCAGACGATCACCAGCGGCGTGTGCGTGCTGTGATGGTAAAGCTGCGTCTTCGCGAACGGCAGGGGCATGCCGTGATCGGAAAGAAACACGATCACCGTCTTGGCTGCCTGCCCGGACTCATCCAGTGCCGCGAGAATCTCACCGACACCATCGTCCGCGCGGCGCACGCTGGAGTAGTAATGCCCCAATTCCTTCCGCACCACCGGATCATCGAACAGAAATCCTGGTATCGGCACCTCCTCCGGGGTGAAGACCCGCGTCGGGGTGTTCTTGTCGGGAATCGTTTCCCCTTTGTTGTTCTCCGCATGGAAGGGCTTGTGCGGGTCCGCCACGTTCAGCATCAGGCAAAAGGGCTTGCCCGCCGCTTTCGCCGCCGCCATCCCCTGCTCCAGGGACACGCGATAGGATTTTGGCTGCTTCGTGTCGGCGCGTTGTCCCTCGGGATTCGTTTCCAAAGTCATGTCCCAGCCGGGATGCGGCGCATACGGCGTGGAGTGCTCCACCTTGTGCCGGATCGCCGTGAACCAGCCCGCCTCCTTCAGCACCGCCGGCAGCACTGGATGCTTGGCCGTCGGCACCTGATAAAACCCCTCGATGCCGTTGTTGTGCGGAAACAGCCCGGACCACATGACATTGCGCGATGGCATGCAGTTTCCCACAACGACATGCGCCTGGTGAAACGCCATCCCGCGCGCCGTCAGTTTGTCCATATTTGGCGTCGCCCCCGGCAGCTTGGAGCCAAATGCCCCCACCGAATCCGCGCTCATGTCATCCACCGTGACGATGAGAAGGTTAGGCTTGTCCGCGGCGGCAAGCTGACCATCGATCGCGATGAGGAAGGCAAAAAGGAAAAAGGTGCGCATGGCTGGTGCGCTGTGAACGACGCCAGTCCTGCCGGGATTGCATGAAATGGAAGGGCACCTAGCTCTACTGCCGCCACTGATAAATCCAGCGCTCTGAAATCACTTTGGCCTCGTCTTTGAGCTCACAGGTCATTTCCAGGAGCTTCGTGGTTGGGGGCACGTCGAGCTTGAAGAAGGCGCGCCAGCCGCCGGTGGCGGTGTTGTGCATGACGCGCTTGTCGAGGAGTTTGGCTGCGCCGGTGCTGATGATGACATCGACGGCGGGCACCCAATCTTTGGGGCGGGGTTTGTCGAGGTCGAGTGCGCCTTTGGTGAAGTCGACCACGTAAAGGTGATCATCGGAATCCATGGCGAAGCCGCGGCGGGTGTCGGTGACTTTGCAGAGGAGGCCGGGGAGTTGCTCCTCCAGCCAGGCGAGGCGGTATTCGACATGCAGGGGCTCGGCGGGGGTCTTCGGCAATTCGGCGGGCTGCCACATGGCGACGATGTTGTCCCAGGTTTCTTCACCGGTGGAGAGCTCCACCAGAACTACGGAGCCTTTGCCAAAGCCGCGGATGGGCTCCACCCAGACGGCGGGACGGCGGTGGTAATTGGCCTCCAGATCCTGGAAGTTTTTGAAGTCCCGGTCACGCTCGCCAAGGCCGAAGCCCTTCAGCTTGTCCACTTCAAACAGACTCAGGCGCATGTCCCTGCCGACATCCAGGGGCCGCCAAATGGAGGGGCCGCCTTCCACCTCGATCTGCAGGCCGTCGGAGTCGTGGACTTCGGGGCGGAAGTCGTAAGGCTTGGGATGGGAGTTTTCGCCAAACCAGAACATGCTGGAAAAGGGCGCGATGCCCAGCTTTTCCACGGGGTGACGGAGGTGCAAGGTGGCCTTGATCAGCGTGTCCGTGGTTTTGCCGGGGGTCGCGTCGAACTGATACGCGCCGGTGACACTCGGGCCATTGAGAAGGGCCAGGACGCGGAAGGATTTGTCGCCGGGTTTGGGGGGCTGAAACCAGAAGTGGGTGAAATCGGGAAACTCTTCCGGTTTGCCGCCGATCGTGTTGATCGCCACGCCGCGCGCGGAGACGCCGTAGCCTAACTCCGATGGCGTCGCGCGGAAGTAACTGGCGCCCATGAACACCATGAACTCAAACGGGCGCCCGAGCAGCGCTTGCGGGGCCAGTACCTTGAAGCCGGCGTAGCCATCGGGATTCTTGACGGTCGCGGGCAATTTCAGGTCGTGATAATTAAAGAGGGCCAAGTCAAAGGGGACCGGCACGCTCTTGTCGAGCGTCAGGTTCGAAAAGCCCACGGGCTTCTTGAACATCCAGCCCGGGTGGAAGAACTGCACCGAAAAGCCGCCGGGATTGCCACCGAAAAGCGCCTTCTCTTCGCGGAAGCGGATTTTCCGATGGTCGTCATACTTCAGCCCCTCAAAAAAGGGATCGAGATTCTGGGCGGGTGGCTGGTAAGGGCGCAGGGCAAGTTGGGCGGCCAATTTCTGCAGCGACTCAAAGTCGGTGACGTCTGTCAATTGCAGATCGGCGCCCCGGGAGACGAGGCAGGTGGCAAGGCAGAGCGACAGGATCGCTGATCCTGAAAAGCGGGAGAGGGTCATAGGTGCTCGGGGGGGTGAGCGGGGCGTAGCATGCCCCAGAGGCACGGGCAGTCAACAGCCAGCGGCGTCCGCGTATTCCAGTTGCAGGCGGTGGCGGGGGGGATACGATGGAGTTCGTTATGGAAAGCACACCACTCCCTCCAGACGGCAACCCCCCACCACCGGCGGTTGAACCCAGCAAGGATGAAAAAAACATGGCGATGCTGACGCATCTGCTGGCTCTGGGAGGACTGGTGGTGCCATTCCCCGGGGGCAATATCATCGGGCCGCTCATTCTGTGGCTGATCAAGAAGGATACGATGCCCTTCGTCGACTACCACGGCAAAGAGGCGCTCAATTTCAACATCACGGTCGCGATTGCCGCAGCGATATGCTTCGTGACCTTTTGGCTGATTCTGCCTATCATCTTGCTGATCGGCGTGGGCATCGCTTGGCTGGTCTTCACGATCATTGCGGCGATTCAGACGAGCGAGGGCAAGCACTACCGGTATCCGTTCACGTTGCGGCTGGTGAAATAGGATGGCCGATTCACCGCCCAACAAACCTTTGGTTCCGGTCAGCGTCGTCTGGTCGGAGTTGCGGGCTTTGCTGGATTTGGTGCTCGATTTTTCCTTCCGCCGTTT
>JAXMIV010000521.1:0-2591 GCA_034377045.1 Prosthecobacter sp.
GAACTACCGCATCACCCCCCAGACGGCCAAGGCTTTGATGGGAATTGAAGCTTCGCGGTCGGCGGTGGACCGGTTGCCTATTCACCCACGGCTCATCGCCTCTTTGCGGGAGTCGGCGCGGTTGCTTTCCACACATTATTCCACCCAAATTGAGGGAAACCGGCTGACCCTGCCGGAGGTGGAGCAGGTCATTGCCGGACAAGGCGGCTTCCCGGGCCGGGAACGAGATGAGACGGAGGTGCGCAACTACTACAAGGCTGCTGACAAGGCCGAGGCGACGTCGAATCTGAAACGTCCGCTCCGGGAAGATGACATCCGGTTGCTTCATGGCCTGGCTTTCGAGGGCAAGGCAAAGCCGACGTCTTACAGAGACGGACAGAATGTTATTCGCAACAGCCGTGGCGGCCACATCGTCTACATGCCGCCGGAGGCCAACGAAGTCGCTGCCTTGATGAAGGATTTGGTGGATTGGATCAATGACGAGATCGAGAAGAAGGCTCTTCCCGTGCCGATCATCGCCGCCCTGGCGCATTATCAGTTCGCGACGATCCATCTCTATTGCGACGGCAACGGCCGGACATCACGCCTGCTGGCGACGATGATTCTGCACCGCTGCGGCTATGGCCTGAAAGGCATCTATTCGCTTGAGGAATACTACGCCCGGAACCTGCGTGGCTACTATGACGCACTTGCGGTTGGGCCAAGCCACAATTACCACCTCGGCAGAGCCGGGGCGGACGTGAGCGGGTTCGTGCAATATTTCTGCGAAGGCATGGCCGATGCTTTTGCCAAAGTGCTCGCTCGTGCGGAAAGTATCGGCGGCGGGCCGAGGGACCAAGGACACCTGATGCGTGAATTGCGCCCGCTTCAGCGGCAGGCGCTTGGGCTATTCCTGCAAAGCCGAGTGGTGACATCGAACGAGATTGCCAGGTATCTTGGCATCGCCCTAAGGCAGGCGCGTCTGCAATGCGCCAAGTGGGTGGAAGAAGGCTTCCTGGTGGTGGAGAATCCGTCGAAGAAAGCGCGAAGCTACCGCCTTGCAGAACGGTTTGAGGAGGGGGTGGGGTGAGGCCATGAATTCAGGAGCTAATTGAGTTCCCGGAAAGTTGTTGTCGGGCCAATGCCAGTCTAACAAAATAGAGCGCTCGGGCCGCGCGGACTTTGCCAACGCCAGTCTACGGGGCTTGAGCCTCGCCGCGTATGTTTTGATTCGCGGATCTAGCAAGCGCGCGCATCCGCTGGCGGACGGCGCTCAGGCCGTTGAGACGGGTAGGTGAGAGAACTTTGGTTAGGCCGCAGGCGGTCCAGATTTCGGGTTCGACGGTGGCGGCTTCGGCGGGATCGGAGTCATCGTAAAGATGGCAGAGGAGGGCGACGAGGCCGGCGACCATGGGAGAGTCGGCGGCGCAGCGGAAGCGTAATCGGCCGTTTTGTTCGCGGCCTTCGAGCCAGACGCGGGAGACGCAGCCGGGCACGAGCAAGTCGTCGGTCTTCAATTCGGCCGGCAGCGCGACCGGAGGAATGAAAGAGGACAAGGCGCCGAGGCGTTCGTGCGCATCCGGGATGTGGTTGAGATCCTCGATCAGCGTTTGCTGTTTGCTGGCGAGCGACATGTCGATCTCCGAAGCGCCGGCGTTGATTATTTCAGCTTCGCCAAACGATCCTTGGCCCAGGTCAGGCCTTGCTGGATCTCTTCATCGCCAGGCGTCAGCGCGGCCAGTTTTTCCCACCGTTGCGCGGCGTTGGTGAAGGCGGTTTTGGCATCGATCTTTTTGGAAAGCGTCTGGCTGGTGTGGCCGAGGATGCCGTACATTTGCGCGAGTTGGATTTCCCACTGACGGCGCTCCGGCGTGAAGCGCGCCTGCGGGTCTTTGGAAAGCAGCGTCTCCATCGTCGCCACGGCCTGCTTGACGATCGGCAGGGCGTTGGTGGGCTTGCCGAGATCCGACATCAGCTCGGCGTATTCACCGCGGCTGCGGGCGAGCAGGACACCATAACGCAGGTTCTCTTTTTCTTCGGCGAGGATCTCGTTGAGCAGTTCGATCGCGTCCTGTTTCTTTTTGACGGCTTCGGGATTGTGTCCCGCATCACGCTCCAGGAGGGCGAGGCCGCCGTAGTTGCGCGCGAGGAGATACTTGACCTCGCTCCAGGTCGGCAGAAGGCGATTGAGCTCAAGCAAAATGGCGACCGCTTGATTGTGCGCTTCGCGGGCTTCCTTCGGTCCTACGGTTTTGGCAATGAGTTCCGCAAGCTCGGTGTACGCTTCGGCGAGCAGCAGGGCCTGCTCTTGATTGCGCGGCGAAGAACCCAAGACAAGTTGCCCCATCGCCTGCACGGCATCGATCAAAGTCGTGAGCGCATCCTGCACGCGGCCCGTATCCCTCTGCGCGAGGCCCTTGGCAAATTTTGCGCGGGCGAGGAGGAATTGTTCGTCGGCAATGAGATCGCCGCCAATGACGCGCTCGTCGAGAATCTCGGGCACGCGCGCGAGAGCCTTTTCAGCTTCGGCAAGATCGCCGTTTTCGAGGGTGCGATGGCCATACTCCATCCACGCACGGGCGCATTCGTTGCGGGCCAGGCGGTTCTTCGGA
>JAXMIV010000522.1:0-3397 GCA_034377045.1 Prosthecobacter sp.
CGCCGCCTTGGCCGCCGCGCGTTTGTCTTCCACCAGCACAAAGCGGAAACGCCCGTCGTAGAGCCCGCCGTTGAATTTCGAGCAGCAGTCGCTGCAGGCAGTGAAGCGGCGGAATTTGCGCACGCGCTGGGCCGTGAAGGCGCAATTTGGGCAGACGTAGGTATAGTTTCGGCTGACTTCGCGGCGGGGAAGGGGCAGGCGATGCCGGGCGGTTTCGTCGGGAATCCCCAGATCCACGCAGGCCCGCCGCCATTCCGCCCCGTGGGGTTCGATGCGTTTGCGGCCCACGCGATGGTAAGCGACCAAGTGCGCCAGTTCATGCCGCAGGGTCCGGTCCACCTGACCCTCAAACTCGTGCAGGCGCGGGTTCAGTTCGATCCGCCAGGCGGGGTAAGATGCGTAGCCGGCGGTGCTGCGCAGGCGCGCATTCCACACCACCTGCACCAGACCCGCAGCCCCTCGGAGGTCGAGTCCGTCCAGCAGTTGCCGGCAACGGTCGGTGAGATCCAAATCCTCCGTGGCCTCTTGTCCGTCCGGCTTGGCCGGCGATGCCTCAGGCGCCGCAGGGTAGACGCTTGCCAGCGCCTGCTCCACCGGCGGCCGCTTGGGCGCGGCTTGAAAATCGAAGAGTGATTGGACGAATTTCAGCATGACTGACCGGCTACAGCGCAACTTTCTCTTCCTGGAGCATTTTGGTAATGGGCGTGCTTTTGCGATCACGAATGCGATGCTCTTGATCGCCAAGGGCATAAACCATATTCGGAGGTACGCTTTCCATCAGGAAAACGTTGGCGCCAATGATGCTGTGCGCACCGATTACTGTCTCGCCGCCGACAATTGTCGCCCCGGCGTAGATGGTGACATGGTCCTCGATGGTCGGGTGCCGCTTCACGCCCGCCAGCGCTTGGCCTGCGGCCAGCGACTTCGCCACGAGGCCGACGCCTTGGTACAATTTCACATGTGCGCCGATTTGGCACGTTTCACCGATCACCACGCCCGTGCCGTGATCGATGAAAAAGTAGGGGCCGATCTGCGCGCCTGGGTGAATGTCGATACCCGTCCGGCCGTGCGCCCATTCCGTCATCATGCGCGGCAGCAGGGGCACCCCGGCATCATAAAGCAGGTGCGCCGTGCGTTGGATCGCTATGGCCTCCAAGCCCGGATAGGCCAGGATCACCTCCTCGGAACTCCGCGCCGCCGGGTCGCCATCGTAGGCGGCCTGCACATCGGTTTGTAGCAGCTCGCGCACCGTCGGCAGCAGCACCATGAAATCGCAGACCAGCGTCATGGCCTCCTCGTGGTGGTCGCCCTTGCCATCGCGCAGGCGCAGGCTGCGCCGTACTTCTGTCTTCAGGCGCTCGCGAATGCCCGCCACCCGCTCATGCGTCAGCAGCTCCAAATCCTGGGAAGAAACCGCCTCCTCGGAAAAGAAACCTGGAAACAGCGTCTGCAGCAGATCTTCGCAAAGGGTCGCGATCGCTCGTTTCGAAGGCAGGTTGCCCGCATCCACATGGTTGATGCCCCCCACCTTGTGGTACGAGGCCATGAGGCTTTGGACGATCTCTTCCTGGCGGCAATCCATGGGTGTGAGCCCTCATTCTAGGAGAGAAAGGCCGGGCTGGCAAATGTCCGCTCATGCCTTGCCTTGAAAAGCGCCACCCATCTCCCATACTGCGGGACCTTCCCGACCACGCATGCTTTCCTCCCTCAAGATTCGCCACCTCGCCCTCGTCGAGGATGTCACGTGGGATCTGGCTCCGGGCCTGATCGGTGTCACCGGCGAAACCGGCGCCGGCAAATCCATCATTGTCGGTGCCTTGAAGCTCATCCTGGGGGAACGGGCGGACCGCGGCCTGATTCGCACTGGCCAGGAAACCTGCACCGTCGAGGCCAGCTTTCACCTCCGCGACACCCGCGCCATCGACGCCTTGCTGGAAGAAGCCGGCCTGGAGCCGTGCCAGGACGGCGAGTTGCTCATCAAGCGTGCCATCAGCGTCAGCGGCGCTAACAAACAGTTTGTCAATTGCTCGCCGGTCACCATCCAGGTGCTGAAAAGCCTGGGCGAGTTCCTGGTGGATCTGCACGGCCCGCATGACCATCAGTCTCTGCACTCGCGCGAGCGCCAGCTTGAAATGTTGGACAAATACGCCGGCAGTGAAGACCTCCTGGGTAGCTACCAGGGCGTTTGGCAGCAATGGCGTGCCGCAGTGTCGGAACTCGAGGAATTGCGCACCTCCGAACGCGCCACCGGCCAGCAGATCGACATCTTGCGCCATCAGGTTCAGGAGATCGCCGTGGCAAAACTCAAGCCAGGTGAGGAAGAGGAGATCGAATCCCGCCATCGCATTGCCGCCAACGGCGCCCGCCTTGCCGAAGTCTGTGGGCAGATCACCGATCGCCTGGGTGGGGATGGGGAAGGCAGTGTCGTCGGCGCCCTGCGCGACATCGCCCGCCTGATTCACGACCTGGAGAAGATTGATCCCGGTACGGCGACCCTGTTTGAAGGTTTCAAGTCTGCCCAAATCGAACTCACCGAACTCGAAAGCAGCATTCGTGAGTACTCCGAAGACATCGACATGGATCCCGCGGAACTGGAACGCCTCGACGCCCGCATCCACACGCTGCAGACCCTCAAGCGCAAATACGGCGCCACCATTCCCGAAATCCTCGAGTTTCAGGCCGATGCCGAACGCAAGCTCGCCAAGATCGAAAACCGCGGCGAAGAGCTCGAGCGCCTCGAAAAACTGTCCGCCGAGCGACAGGCCGAAGTCAAAAAGCTCGGCGCTCAACTTCGCAAGAAACGCGAAACCGCCGCGCCAAAACTTGCCAAGGAAGTCGCCTCCCACCTCACCGACCTCGGTTTCAAACGCTCCGTCTTCGAGGCGCAACTGACGCCCACGCCCGAGCCGCAGCGCCTCGGGCTGGAAGAAGTCGATTTCCAGTTTGCCGCCAATCCCGGCGAACCTCTCAAACCCCTCCGCCTCACGGCCTCGAGCGGCGAAATGTCCCGGGTACTCCTCTCCGTGAAAAGCGCGCTGGCCCGCCAGGATGCGGTACCGCTGCTCGTCTTTGATGAGATCGACGCCAATGTCGGCGGCAACATCGCCGAAGCCGTTGGCCACAAGATGGCCTCCCTCGGTCACACCCATCAGGTCATCGCCATCACCCATTTTCCCCAGGTGGCGTCCCTCGCGGCCAGTCACTTCGTTGTCACCAAGGAAATCCAGGGCGACCGCACCCGCTCCACGATTCAGGAAGTCGCGGGTGACTCCCGTCTCGAAGAACTCGCCCGCATGCTCGGCGGCAAAATCGAGTCCGCCCGCGAACACGCGCGCAACTTGCTGGCGGGGAAAGCGGCTTGAGCAGGGGTGTAGCGCGTCAATCCGATGACGAGTCG
>JAXMIV010000523.1:0-8203 GCA_034377045.1 Prosthecobacter sp.
GCTCTCCCGGGACTAACTCAAAGTGCAACTGCACGAGGTCCGGCAGGTTGCCCAGCAGGGGTGAAGGCTGCAACGCCTGTCCGCGTGGAATCAGCCGGTTGTCGTCGTTATTGGCGAACAGATCCTCCGGCGCATAAAAGGCCTGGTAATGGGAGGGGGGGCGCGCATTTTCCCGAATCAGCAGGGCGCTGGCCAGCGAGTCCATCCGCCACAGCGCCAGCCGCAGTCGCTCCTGCACCTGCGCCTCCTTGGCCGTTTGCTGGCGCTGGTCCTCCAGGTCCAGCGTGCGCAAGCTTACCCACAGCATCGCCCCGAGGAAGACGGTGAGGCATGCGGCAAAGAGCAGCCAGCGGAGAAAGGGGCGTGGCATAGGCGTCAGGTGGAATCGCTGGCCAGCATATAACCCTTGCCGCGCACGGTCAGCAGGAACTTCGGTTCGCCGCCGTGATCACCCAGCTTCGCGCGCAGATTGGCGATGTGCATGTCGATCGTCCGTGTCTCCATCTGGCGCGGCTCGATCCGCCAGACGCGCCGCAGGAGCTCCTCCCTGGAGATCGCGCGCCCTCGGTGCGCCGCCAGGTACTCGATCAGGCTGGCCTCCCGCTCTGACAACTCCGTCCGCGTGCCGCCCTCGAAGCGCAACTCCATGCGCGCCACATCCGCAATGCCGCCGGGAAAGGCCACCTGTTGCACCGGCCGCGGCCGCTCCGGCGAACGCCGCAGCACCGCCTCCACCCGTGCCAGCAATTCGCGGACACTGAAGGGCTTCACCACATAATCATCCGCGCCCAGCTTCAGCCCCTTGACCCGGTCCGCCTCCTCACCCCGCGCCGATAAAATGATCACCGGCGTACCTGGGCGGTGTTCGCGCAACGCCCGCAGAATTTCAAATCCGCTGCAGTTGGGCAGCACCAGATCCAGGAGCAGCAGGTCAAACGAGGCCTGCTGCGCCTGCGCCAGGCCCGCCGATCCCTCCGCCGCCTCCAGCACCGTGTGACCGGCGAAGCGCAAGGCGTCCGTCACACCGCGCCGGATGGCGCTGTCATCTTCAATGACGAGGATGGTGGGCATGGTACAGCGTAGATCGGGAAGTTTAGACTGCGGAGTTCAAAGTGCGAGTTTCTTCAGTCCTTGAATTCGATGGCCTTCTTGGCCGCCTGCTCCCGCACGGCTTTGACGATAGCCTTGTCCAGGGTCTCATCCTTGCCCGACTCCTTGGCTTTCTCGGCCACGAACTTTTGGCGCTCCTCGTTCAGGCGCTTAATCTGAGTCTGGATCTTTTCACGCTCAGCGGCCTTTTGGTCGACGTATGCCTGGCGTTCTTCGGGCTTCAGCTTCTTCAGTTCTGCCGGCAAGTCGTTCTCCTTGATGGATTCCAATTTGACGTTATCCTTTTTGTTAGCGTCCACCAGATCCCAGGAGCTGTTCTTGTAGTTGGCAGAGGCTTTGGTCACGGCGCGTTGGACTTCAGCGCCTTCCTTGCGGTAGCTGTTGGCGTTGCTGTCTTGCGCCGATTGATTGGCCGCTCCACGCTCGCCATCGTTGCCATACTTGATATACGTGTTGTTGATTTGAACGCTGAGTTTGGCGATCTCTTTGTCCTGGGGCGCCTCGATGTGGACGATCGCCTTGTCTTGATCAATGGTGAGGAACTTGCCTTCGGCCAGAGCCGCGCCGGTTCGCCATCCGCCCCTTTCGCCATCGGCTTGTGAACCGCAGTGAATGGTGTTGACGACGACGCCCCTTCGGATGGCCGAACGGGCGGTGTCATTGGCGTCCACCGGACCTTGGGTAAAGGGTTCATTGCCCGCGATGAAGATTGTCTTGTAAGTTTTGCCGTTGCCGTCCCAGGCCAGCTTATCAAGGGCCTCGCGCATGACGGCGCCGCAGTATTCGCTGCCGCCGTTAGTGGTCAGCTTAAAGAGCTGCTCGGAGACCTTGTCCAAGTCTCGCGTGAACGGCAGCACCTGGCGAATGTAGTTCGAGCGAATGCTCAGCCGGTCGTTGCCGTATTCGTAGAGAGCCACCTGCACGACCGGTGTCTTGCCGTCCTGCTTGGCATCATTGAACTCGTTGACGATTTTCCAGAGCTGGCTTTTCGCCTGCTCGATGAGGCCGTCCATACTGTTGCTGGTGTCCAAAAGAATGGCGATTTGGACGAGCGCCTCGTCGCTGCGAATGGCGCTGTCGTTCGGAGATTCCGCCCTCAATGCCGTGGCGCTGAGGAAGGAACCGAAGAGGAGATAAGTAAGTGTTTTCATGGCATGTCCAGGTTCAGGCCCCGATGCCGCCGCGTCTGTAAAGCGGCTGTAAAAACGACATGGCTTGACAGGCCCCCGGCGCGGAGTTTGGAAGAGGCATGCCGCTTGCCGCCCGTCTCTATCCCGTCCTCAAACCCTGGTTGTTCCGGATGGAACCGGAGCGGGCGCATGAGTGGACGACGCGGATGATGCGCATCGCCCACAGCCTCGGGCTGCTTACTGCCGGACAGTCGGCGGGCCGCCAGTCCCCGATTTCCTGCCTGGGCCTGCAATTTCCCAATGTCCTCGGCCTGGCGGCGGGCATGGACAAATCCGCCTCTGCCGTGGAAGCTTGGGCGGCCGTCGGTTTCGGCAGCGTCGAAGTCGGGACCCTGACGCCGCGCCCGCAGCCGGGCAATCCAAAGCCCCGCCTCTTCCGCCTGCCTGAACACGAGGCGTTGATCAACCGCATGGGCTTCAACAACCCCGGCATCCACGCCGCCGTCAAACGCCTGGAGCGGCGGCGGACCAAAGCCATCGTCGGCGTCAACATTGGCAAGAACTTCGACACGCCCAACGAGGCCGCCGTGAATGACTACCTGTATTGCCTAAAGGCTGCGTATCCGGTCGCGGACTACATCGCGGTCAACATCTCTTCCCCCAATACCAAGGGCCTGCGTGACTTGCAGGCGGAGGAGTCCATCCGCCAATTGCTCGCCGCGCTGAAGACCGAGCAGGAGAATCTATTGAAGCAGCAGGGCCGGCGGGTGCCCATGCTGGTGAAGATTGCGCCCGACTTGGAGGCACCGCAGATCGAGGCGCTCGCGCGTGTCTTCAATGAATTGCGCGTGGACGGCGTCATTGCCACCAACACCACCATCAGCCGCGATGCGGTCCAAGGTCATCCCTTGGCGGGTGAGACCGGTGGTCTCAGCGGCGCGCCCGTGCGCGATCGGTCCACGCGGGTGCTTCAGGCTTTTCGTTCATTGTTGCATCCGGAGACTCCCATCATCGGCGTCGGCGGCATTATGAGCGGCGCCGATGCCGTGGCAAAAATGCAGGCTGGCGCCTCGCTGGTTCAGGTGTATTCGGGCTTGGTGTACCGCGGTCCTGGATTGGTAAACGAAGTGCTTGGAGCCGTAAAATCATGAGCGAATTGCCGAAGATCTTCGATACCAAACCCTGCGCCCTTGAATTGGAGGCAGGGGAGCATCTCTGGTGCGCTTGCGGCCTCAGCGGGCATCAGCCGATGTGCGATTTCAGCCACAAAGGCACCGGCTGTTTCCCCAAGAAATTCACCCTCGCGGTCAAGCAGACCGTGTGGCTCTGCAACTGCAAGCACACGAAAAATCCGCCTTTTTGCGACGGCAGCCACAAGGGACTTGTTCTCGGAGCAGCAAACTAGCGGCGGTGAAACGTATGTGAGATGGAATAGATGCGCTCGTGCGGCATCCTACGGTTGACCCCCCTCATGAAATCCTTCAGTTTCCTCTTTACTCTCCTGGCACTGGTTTTGGCGACCCAAGCCTGGGGCCAGACAACGAGCTTTCTTGGCGGCGGGGGCGCGGTTCAGGTCGGTGGCTCGCTGGTTTCGGAGGTAAAGGCAGCGGCGCCTGGGCAACCCTTTCGCATCGCCGTGAAATTGGAACACGCCCCCGGTTCACATACCTATGGGAAAGTGGTGCCACCGGATGTGATTGGCCGGCCGACCTCTCTCAAATGGACCTTGCCGGAAGGCTGGAAGGTGGAGGAACTGCCTTGGCCTCCGACGCATCAGGTGCCCTCCACCGATGGCAAAATGAGCGAAGGGTACGACGGCACCGTCTATTTGCCGGCCACCATCACGCCCGTGGGCAAAGCCGGGGACGTGAGTGATATCAGCGTCAAGGCGAATGTCCTGGTCTGCGATGACAAGTCCTGCACCCCCAAGTCACTCGATGCCACGATACAGATTAAGCTGGCCGACAAGGTCGAAATGGATCCCGCCACCGCTGAGGTGTTTGGCAAAGTTTCCTCCATGGCGAGTCCGGCCCTGCCTTTGGCCAAAGCAGAGTCGCGAGAGCGATCGTTTGCTGCCAATCTGTTGATCGCTTTTATTGGCGGACTCATCCTCAATGTCATGCCCTGCGTCTTTCCTGTATTGGGCATCAAGATTCTCGGCGTGGTGCAGCAGGCCGGTGGCGACAAGCGCAAGGTGGTGCTGCATGGCTTGGCTTACACAGTTGGCATTTTGATTTGCTTTTGGGCTTTGGGAGCCCTGGTGATCACCCTGGGGAAAACATGGGGTTTTCAACTCCAGTCCCCCGGATTTCTCTTCGGGCTGACGGTGTTTTTTCTGATCTTCGCATTGAATATGGCCGGCTTGTTCGAGATTGGAACTTCGGCGGTGGGCGTGGGCGCTGAACTACAGGGCAGGGAGGGCTATAGCGGCTCCTTCTTTTCCGGCCTGCTCGCCACTGTCGTTGCCACGCCCTGCTCGGCCCCTTTTCTGGGGACGGCGCTGGGTTACACCGTGTCCCTGCCGCCCGTGCTGGCGATGCTGATGTTCACCGCGATCGGCTTGGGGCTGGCCAGTCCGTTTCTCGTGCTTTCCATCTTCCCCAAGCTCATGTCCGCGCTGCCGCGTCCCGGGGCATGGATGGAGAGCTTTAAGCAGGGCATGTCCTTTTTGTTGTTCGGAACGGTGGCCTTCCTGGTCTGGGTGCTGGCTGCCAAGGTGGATGGCCAGCCGATGCTGTTCCTGCTCTTCGGCCTCGTGTTGGTGGCGCTGGGTTGTTGGATCTACGGCCGCTGGTTCCTGCCCCATAAGCCGGCGCGCACGCGTGTCATCGCAGTGGTCCTGACTCTCGCCGCCGGCCTCGGTGGTGTGTGGGCGGGATGGCCACAGGTGGAGCCGCGTCCGCCCGAGACGGCCAGCCATGTGGAAGGCGGCCTGCTGTGGGAGGCATGGTCCCCGGAAAAGGTCACGGAACTGCGGGCGGCCGGCAAGCCTGTTTATACCGACTTCACGGCGAGATGGTGCCTGACCTGCCAGGTGAACAAGCGGGTTTATAAAGATCCCGGCCTGCAAAAACTCATCGCCGACAAAAAGATCACTCTGCTGAAAGCCGACTGGACCAATGAAGACGAACGCATCACCAAAGCCCTCTCGGAACTCGGCAAAGCCGCCGTCCCCGTGAACGTGCTTTACATCCCTGGCCAGAAAGATCCCGTCGTGCTGCCGGAACTGCTGACCGTCGAGAATGTGTCCGCGGCGTTTCGACAGGTGAAGTGATGGGGACAATGGGGAAAAATTTCTTTGTCCCCATGCCGGCATTCTTGACGCAATTGTCTGAAGATCAAGGGATTGGGATGGGGATTTGGAATCCCCATGAAAAAAGTGGCAACCCATAGATGGCGGCGTGCCAACTATTACAAAAAGATAAAACACCAGAGCAACCTTCTCGAAGCAGAGGCCCAAATGGGCTTGTCACCTTACCATCCGAACGCGTCAACACACGGCCCCACCACGATCCAGTGTTCGTCCTCGCAACCGCGATAAGGAGGCTTTGGAACAGGATGTTTCACCCAACCTCTTGGTCACAAACGAGTTAGACACGCGACTTGCTTGGTTATGTCACCGGCATTCAACCCATGACTTCCCCAAAGTCAATCGAGTTACAAAAACCTCCTTGGCATCGCAGGCCAGCGGTGACATCATCGGCGCTGTGTTGGCAACGAAGAAGGCGATGAACCTGGGCAGGTGGCTTTATCTCCTGGGATGCGTTTTACCTAACAAAAAGCAGGTCAAGGCGACGCGCAGCGGCATCGGGCCGTCCAATACCCCCTACCGTCTTTAGAATGAGCTTCAGTCGGGGAAACGACGTCAGTGCAAGGTCAAAAATGTCTACCGCCACAAGACTCCCGGAAACTTCTTCGCCACGGCTGGGCGGTGTTTGGGCCATTCGCGGGTGAGGAAGGTCGGCCAGTCGGGGGTGGTGGTTAGGCGTTTGCCATCGGGAGTGTGAAGACTAAGGAGCACCGGAAGGCGGCCTTCGCAGAGGGTGGGGTGGGATTGGAGAGTGAAGCAGTCGTGGAGCTTTACTTGGGCTTCGGGGGAGTCGTTGAGGTAGGAGACTTTGACGGTACTGTTGTCGGGCCAGGGGATGGTGAGGGGGAGGAGTTCATCGAGCCAGGGGAGCTGCCCGGGGGCCAGATGCTGATGGAAGGCATGGAGAAGGGGCGCGGCTTGGGCTTCTTTGACGGTGGTGAGGCCTTTGAAGGCGCGGGCGAGGCTCGCGGTGATGGCGGCGGCATCAATGGGGGCGAACTCGAGCTCGGGCAACGTGGTGTGGACGAGGTAAACGCGGGCGATGAATTGTTTGAGGCGATGATCCATGAGGGGGAGATCGAAGGCGCCGGTGCGGTGGGCTTCGGCGAGGCAGCGGCCGGCGGCGATGGGATCGAGGTCGCGTTGCTGCGCCTTTTGCTCGATGACGAGATCGCGGTAGCGGACGAGTTTCATGGCGGCGACGCGCTTGTTCTGGGCATCGAAGAGGTGCTCGACGGTGGTGGTGAGATGCTGGGGGAACATCTCGGCGATCCACGCCGGTTGCACGGCGGTGGCGAGGCTGAGCAGGGTCAATGGCGTGGGGCCGCGGGAGGGGGCTTCGCGGAGGTTGGCGGCGACGAAGAAGGGGGCGGTCTGGACGACGCTTTCGCGGACGAGCTGGCCTTGGCGGTGGTCGGTGAGGTCGCACTCGGGCTTGCCGGGTTCGCGGCGTTTGGCGAGCTGATCGGCGAAGCCGGCCATGAGGCAGCGCAGGAGGGGGGTGTTGGGGACGGTGGGCTGTGGGCGGTTGGCGGTAGACGGTGGGGAGCCGGAGGCGGTGAGCGGTGGGGCGTCGCGGTCGTAGAGGCGCTGCTGGTGGGCGGCGTGGAGGATCTGCTGGCAGGTCTGCTCGACTAGACGGGCGACTTGGGCGTTGATGCCGTAGGCGCGGCAGCGATCGAAGCTGAAGGCGTTGGCTTTGGCGAAGTCGTAGGCGCGCATCAGGGTGATGAAGTCGGAGTCCTCGCTGTCCTCGAACATCTCGCGCGCGGCTTTGGTTTGGGCATCGTCGCGATCCAGGCGCGCGAGGAGGTCGCGGCCGCTGACGAGGGCGGCACAGAGGGCGGCATCGGGCACGCAGCCGCGCTGGCTGGCCTCGATCAACATGCGGGAGTAGCGCGGGTGCATGGGCAGGCGCAGCATCTGGCGGCCGATGGCGGTGAGGTC
Organism: Prosthecobacter sp.; assembly: GCA_034377045.1. Lineage (GTDB taxonomy): Bacteria > Verrucomicrobiota > Verrucomicrobiia > Verrucomicrobiales > Verrucomicrobiaceae > Prosthecobacter. The sequence goes on from JAXMIV010000523.1 coordinate 7,498, forward strand.
CGCCTGCTGTTCGTGCAAGGCACCGAGCATGGTGAGGAGGCACTCGGCGCGCACGACGGCCTGGGGATCGGGTTTGTCCAGCCAGTCAAAGGTGGCGGCTTCCTGGATGCCGAGCGAGTGCAGCAGCAGCACGACCTCGGCGAGGTCACTGCGCTGGATCTCGGGCGTGTTGCGTTCCTCGCGGTCCTTGTGGCCGATCACAGTCCACAAACGATGACAGGTGCCGGGCGCGGTGCGGCCGGCGCGGCCTTTGCGCTGGTCGGCACTGGCGCGGCTGATGGGCTCGAGCAAGAGGGTGCCGATGCCGCGTTCGGCATCGTAACGGGCTACGCGGGCGACGCCGCTATCCACGACGTGGCGGATGCCGTCGATGGTGATGCTGGTCTCGGCGACGTTGGTGGCGACGATGACTTTGCGCAGCGCGTTCGGGGCAAAGGCGCGGTCTTGCTCCTGCGGTTCGAGTTCGCCGTGCAAGGGGATGCAGGCCACGCGCTCCCGCGTTCTCAGGCCGCGCAACGCGTCCAGGGTGCCGTTGATCTCGCCGCGCCCGGGCATGAAGACGAGGATGTCGCCGGGCGCTTCGTCGTTGATGATGCGCTCGACCGCCTCAGCCGCCTGCGCGGTGAGCGGGCGCTGGTCGGGGATTGGGATGTATGTTCAAGCACATAGGTGACATATTCTCGGAAGCACATGGGTGACAATTTTT
>JAXMIV010000524.1:0-7069 GCA_034377045.1 Prosthecobacter sp.
CCCTTGCAGGTGTTTCTTTTCCAACCAGTAGCGCAGGCGTACATCCTGGGCGGTCGCGGGCCCGATCTGCGGCGGTTTCTCCACGGGCAGGATGAAGGGCGGCACCTCTTTCCCATCGGCTGAGAGCAGGCGCACATCCGGCGGTTGCAGGATGAAGGTCCGCGGGCTGGCATTGCGATACCGCAGCTCGATGTCCAGCCGGGCGTTGCCGTAGTCCCGCTCCAGCGTCGTCCGGTGGATCGTGATGGCCGGCTGTAGCGGCGCGGATTCCTCGATCGGCTCGGCATTCCCATCAGCACTGGGGCGCGAGTTCAATACCCACACCGCAGCCCCGGCCGCGAGCAGCAGCAGCAGCCAGACTTCAAAGCGCTGGAGGAATTTCATCGGAGCCAGTAGCCGCCGGACCAGGCTTTTTCAAGCCCGCCTAGTGCGGACGTCAAGGGGGAGAGGAGGGTCAGGGGTATTTGGGTTTTTAGCCGCAAAGGGGCAGAGGGGCAAAGGACGCAGAGATTTTCATTCATGAGTAAGAGCTGATCCCTCTCTGCGACCTCTGCTCCTCTGCACCTCTGCGGCTAAAACCCGTCTACCCCTGAGGTTGCATTTCCCCCTGATTCCCCGCATCTTTGCCCCTCATGTCCCGCATCCTCCTCGGCGTCACCGGCTCCATCGCCGCCTACAAGGCTGCGGACATCGCCAGCCAGCTCACGAAGGCGGGGCACAGCGTCACCTGCATCCTGACCAAGGAAGCTCTGGAGTTCGTCACCCCCCTGACCCTGCGCACCCTGTCGAAGAACCCGGTCATCACCGATCTCTTCGCCGAAAAGGAAGGCTGGCAGCCCGGCCACATCCAGCTCGCCGATGAGGCCGACCTTCTCCTGATCGCCCCCGCCAGTGCCAACGTCCTCGCCGCCATGGCCCACGGTTTCGCCAACGACGCCCTCACCGCCATCGCCCTGGCCACCCGCGCGCCCATCCTCATCGCCCCCGCCATGAACGGCAAAATGTGGCAGCACCCCGCCACCGTGCGCAATGTCGAAACCCTGAAAGCCTGGGGCGCCCAGTTCATCGAACCCGCCGAAGGCCTGCTGGCGTGTGGGTATGAAGGCGTCGGCAGATTGGCGCCGGTGGAGGAGATTGTCGCGGCTGCGGTGAAGAGTCTGGGCTAACCTGGATCTCAAAGATAGAGCAAAGGAATGTGGGGCAGAGGAATGACTGAGGTGGAGATCCATCAGAAACTCAAAATTCCTTTGCCAACCATTCCTTTGCCGCAATCAGGGTTGAGCATCACGGGTGGCGCCGCAGGAGTCGTAGCTTGGCGTTGACTCACTTCGTTCGCCCTTCGGGCAGCGTGCCGCTGTCTGTCTCCGCTGCTCCAAAGCCGAGTCAGGCCGTTAGGCGCTCGTGGCAGGAAGGCCGCAGCGCCATCTAGTAGTCCCCACTTCTCTCCACCTTGATGGCCCCGCTGCGGATCGGCGGAGTGCCCAGAGTGGTCGGTGGTACCGCACTGGGATCGGGGAGTTGCGGCAGGAGAAAGAAGCCCATGCCAATCTGGTCGTGCCGAAGCAGGACTCCGGCAATGGTGGCTCGGCGAGTGATTGTCTGGGTGGGATTGCCGGGCTTCGAGTCGGTCAGATTGAAGGAACCGGTGAACAGACCCGTGGCGGGAAAGATTTCCAGACTGAGGCCCGTCGCATTGGGCAGTGGAAATGTGGTGCTCTTCTTGCGCGCTGGAATTTGAAAGCGCCCCGAGTTGGCATAGGCGAGTGGAGTCGCATGAAGGTGAAAACGCACCAGGGCGAGGTCTGCCCCCTGAGCCGCCTCATCGAGACCGCCGCCGGCTAATTCAACGTGGGCATTCCCCGGCCTATCCGCCGTTTCAGGAAACAACACCGTCCCGGGCCGTGGCGCTTGGTAGCGGCCGCACCAAGCAATCGTCTGCATCGAGAAACCTTCAGGAGCAATTCGCGCCAGAGGCTGGGCCCGCTTGACCCACTGCAGATCCGCGCTCGTCACCGAGTCCGACATTTGCGCCATTGGCAGGGTGATCAAGCCTGCCAAGGCATCACGATTCCCATTCATCCTGATGCGTACGGGCAAAACAGGACGGCCACCGTCATAGAGCTTTCTGGCGGCAGTGAAGGCAGTGCCGTCCGCCAACACACCCGCTGCCGTGGCATAGAGGCTCGGCGAAACTTGGACCGCGCCAAAGCCGAAGCCTGACACGGAGCGGTTCTCAACGGGCTCGTTGGAACCCACAAAAAAGACATATCTGCCCGCTGGATCAAAGTCGACGCCGCCGCGGGCGATCAAGACGGGCAATAGAAAGAAATTCCGGCTCTGAGAGGGGGACTCTTGCGGGCTGTCGACGAAACCAACCATGTCAATGTAATCGCTAACAGGGCTGACGGTCAGATTCAAATAGCGCTGCGGGGTGTCTGGCAGGGCTGGAATCGGCACGCGCGCCTTAAACATCGGATCGCCATAAACATTCAGCTCATCACTCGGCGTCAGGACTCCGCTCAGGCGCACGGTTCTGCGGCCAACCTCCATGATGGCGGTGAAGGTGCCTCCAAGTGTCAAGTTTAAGTGAAGCAGCCCGTCGAGGTTCGAGTCCAGCGCATCCTGCCAAGGCACAAGGGCAATGAACTCGCCCTTTACCCCCCGAGCCCCCTCCATCTACCAAGATTACCTGCGTGGCAATCGGACTCTTGCCCAGGTCGTCGGTGGCCCAAACGGACGCCGTGTACGTTCCCGCCTTTGTCGGCGTGCCTGTCAATACATCGCCGACAAGAGTAATTCCCGGCGGCAATCCGCTGCCATGGTAGGTGACGTCATCTTCGCCGCTAGATACCGATTGCCCCGCAAACCGCACCCCCACCCGCATCCGTAGCGCCCCTGGGCCGACACCGGGGCTGCGAGGCAATCCCTTCCCGTTCATGATGAGAGCGCCCATTGGAGTGCCCAGTGAATCGGGAGGTGTTCCGTCGAACGCCATCCAAACAGCGTAATACCACTCCCCTTGCATCACTTTGTGCACCCGCAGCACCGGATCAGATTCAGCCAAGGTCCAAAACTGGCTGTCCCAGTAGATCCGCACCCCTGGGCCCCAGGCACGCGCCCGCAAAGTAAAGGGTGTGCCCGCCCGCCAGGTCACGGTCTTGTTCACCGGCTCATAGACCCCAACGGGGATCGCTGGCGATGTCCACACGCCGTGCTCGTTCGTCACCTGCAGACGGTAGTTGCCCGCATGGGCTGCCCCGGCCGCCGCCACCACCAACCCCGCGCCCACCGCGTTTGGAAGGCTCCGCCCGTCCTTCGACCACTGATAGCGCAAGGGTGGAGCGCCCCAAATCTCCGGCGTCAACTCGATCCGCTCCCCCAAAGCCACGGTCAATGACTCCTGGATCAGACCACCCTCCGGAGCCTGTGCATGAACCTTAGTCGCGAGACCGACGAGCAGGAATCCCACCCCCAGCCAAAGCCTACGATCAGCTAAAATGACGGGGAGAGAAAGGTTCATATACGTAAATACATTGTAACCCGGTTGTGATCACCATGGCAATCTAATTCAGGGAACCCCACCCAAAGGAAATGGGGGCAGAGGAACGAACGAGGGCCCATCAGGAACTCGCATTCATTTGCCAGCCATTCCTTTGCCCTGAATCAACCCGGGTTGACCCGCCCCACCGTTTCGCGAAGGTGGGGGCATGCGTGTTCTCATCACCGCGGGCCCGACGCGGGAGGCGATTGATCCGGTGCGGTTTCTTTCGAACCGCTCTTCGGGGAGGATGGGGTATGCGCTGGCGGAGGCGGCGCGGGAGGCGGGGCATGAGGTGGTTTTGATCTCGGGGCCGGTGAGTCTCGCGGCGCCGGATGGGGTGACGGTAAAGCGGGTGGAAACGGCGCAGGAAATGCTGACGGCGGTGGCTGAGCAGATCGGCGGGGTGGACATCGGGATCTTTGCGGCGGCGGTGGCGGACTATCGGCCGGCGGTGGTGGCGGGACAGAAGCTGAAGAAGGGGGGAGAACGGCTGACTTTGGAGCTGGAGCGGACGGTGGATATCCTGGGGACGGCGCGGGGGGTGATGGGTTTTTCGGGCTATCTGGTGGGGTTTGCGGCGGAGACTGAGAATCTGGTGGCGCAGGCGCGGGAGAAGCTGACGCGGAAGGGCTGCGACCTGGTCATCGCGAACGATGTGGCGCGGGAGGGCATCGGGTTTGACAGTGTGGAAAACGAGGTGACCCTCTGTCTGCCGGGCGGCGAAACCCTCCCTCTGCCACGGCAATCGAAGGCTGCGCTGGCGCGTGAGTTGATGACGATCATCACCCAGCGTGCCGCGGCCCAACTGAAGCCCCCATTGTGAAAGAACTCCTCGCCATCGCCACCCAAGCCGCCCTTGCCGCCGGCAAGCTGCAACGGGAACAGTTCCGCTCCGAGCTGACCGTCAATGAAATGAAGAAGCACGACATCAAGCTGGAGATGGATGTGCGCTGCCAGACGCTGATCACGGAGATGATTTTGGGGCAATTTCCTGACCACGCGGTGCTGGGCGAAGAAGGCGATACGACGGGCGAGGGCGAGGTGGAATGGATCGTCGACCCGATCGACGGCACGGTGAACTACTTTTACGGCATCCCGCACTTTTGCGTCTCTATCGCGGCGCGGACACGGGTGGCGCAGGAGTGGCTGGTGGGGGTGATTTATGATCCCTGCCAGGATGAGTTGTTTACGGTGAGCAAGGACTCACCACCGATGCTCAACGGCAAGCCGATCACGGTCAGCACGCGCGAGACCATCGCCGAAGCCATGGTGACGGTGGGCTTTTCCAAAACGCGGTCGGCGCTGGATCTCGGCTTTGAGCGGTACAAGCGCATCTCCTATGAGGTGCGCAAGACGCGGATGCTGGGCAGTGCGGCACTGGCTCTGGCGTATGTGGCGTGCGGGCGGCTGGATGCGTACGTGGAAGAGCAGATCAGCCTCTGGGACGTGGCGGCCGGCAACATGCTGGTGGAGGCGGCGGGCGGCAAGATCCGCATGGAACCGAGCACGGTGAAGCCGGGGACGCTGTTTATTTGTGCGTGGAATAACAAGGTGCCGATTGAGGGGTATTTGTGAGAGTGGAGCAGAAAAATCAGGGCAAAAAAATTGGGAAACGAGAAAGGGTCGGGGAAATCTTTTTGCTCTGTTTGAGGGTGTTTGTGAAGGAGGGCTTTTCAAAAGTCCTCCTTCTATGAACACGGGCGAGACGCCCGTGCCACTGGTCACAGGCGGGGACGCCCCGGCCGGCGGCCTATCCTCCAATGCAGCGCAGGCTGGAAGCCCGCGCCACTGGTCACAGGCGGGGACGCCTGTGCTACTTAACCGTCGAACTCGCCGATGTGGGCCAGGAACATTTCCCAGTCGCGGACCTGGTAGGTGTTGCGAATGAGGTGGGTCACGGGGACTTCGCGGGGCGCGGAGGGGCGGCGCAGCAGCTTGAGGCCGGCTTCTTCGGGAAGCTTGTTGCCTTTCTTGCTGTTGACGCGCTTGTCCGCGAGGACGCAGTTGTCCCAGGTGCTTTTGCCACCGCGGGAGACGGGCAGGATGTGGTCGATGTTGCCTTCGCCGGGCTTGAGCTTGCGGCCGGTGTACTGGCAGGTGCCGCCGTCGCGTTCCCAGATGGCTTTGGCGCAGAACTTGGGCCGGCGCTTCGGCACTCTGTCAAAACGGGCCAGGACGAGAACGGTGGGCACGCGCACGGGGCCGTGGACGGTGCCGATGGAGTTGTCACCTTCGTTGACGGGCAGTTGCAGCCAGTCTTCCCAGCGTACGGGGGTCATGTCGTCGTCGCCGGAGATCTTCAGGGCTGTGGCGTTGCCGGCGGCCATCATGCTGAAGGCGTCGGCGGGGCTTTTGACGGCAATGGCCTGCCAGTTCCGGTTCAATACCAGAACGGTGCTTTTGTACAACATATCACTCATGCATTGCTCCAAGGAAGGGTGGAATGACGGCACGAAGAAACGGCGACCCGGCGGTGTTCGTTCCTTGATGTTGGGCAAATATGGTGGCGCAGGAAGCGCTTTTGCCAAGTGCCAAGATTGTTAGGATGGGTGTATTTAAGGGAAAGGGACCGTGAGCCAGCGGGTGAGGCTGGCCCACGGTGGGGTTGGGGGTTAAAGCTCCACGGCCTCGATCTGGTGGATCAGGGCGCCTTCACCCGGGCATACAAGCAGCCGTCAATGAAGCGGCCGTCTTTCCGGTAGGCATGCCGCAGGTGCGCGGCTTCAAGCTGGAAGCCGGCCTTTTCGAGCACACGGCCGGAAGCTGCATTGCCGCTGAAGATCGTGGCGGCGATGCGCTCCAGTTGAAGATGGTTGAAGGCATGCTCCACCACGGCGCTCACGGCGCTGGTGACGATGCCTTTGCCCCAATGCGGCTTAGCCAGCCAATAGCCGATCGCCGCCGCATGATCGCGGCCTGGACCGCCGAGGGTTAGGCCGATATCGCCAATGAAATGCCCTGTCGGTTCACGGATCGCCCAATTGAGGGGATGGCCGTGTGTTTCCGTTTCCTTGGCCATGAGATCAATGAACTGATCCGCATGCTCCAGCGTGTAAGGCCAGGGGATGAGCAGGGTGCGCTCATAAATTGCGCGTTCCTGGAGATGCTCAAAGATCGCCTGGCGGTCCTCTCGTACCAGTGGACTGAGGAGATGCCCTGTCGAAAGTGAATGGTGCATGAGGATGGGGATGAATTCGGGGATTTTGAAGCTGCGTCGCCCGTGAAGGAGCTGCCCCTCCGACTTCTGGATGTAAGCCAGACGTGATGCTGTTTCACCAACAGGCGATTGAAGAAATGAATGCGAAGAGAATGGTCGGTCCACGGGGACATGCACCCCGCTATGCCGGTTAAAAGCCGGCTGCTTCGCTGTCTAAGCTTTGGACCCTGAATGGGTTTATTAAAGTGGTCCGCATAGTCCTCTATGCGGGAAGCGCCTGCAGTTGCGCCATCTCTCAAAATCTCCCAAAGCCCGGTGCCATGCCGTAGAGCACGCCCCGGTCCCAGATTCCCGCACAGAGGATTGCCTCG
>JAXMIV010000525.1:0-2535 GCA_034377045.1 Prosthecobacter sp.
GACTCTCTTGCCAGTGCGCTTCCCAAGGACAAGAACGCACTCGTCGTGGCCTATTGCGGCGGCCCTTCCTGCAACGCCTACCAGGCGGCAGCCAAGGCAGCCGCGGCGCTGGGTTACACCAACGTCAAGCACCTCACCGCCGGCATTTCCGGCTGGAAGAAAGAAGGCGAGAAACTGGAGAAATAAGCCAGTTCCCTGCCCTTGAATCATTCGCGCCGGGCGGCTGGACAAACAGCCCCCGGCGCTTTTTATTGAATCACCTTTTATGAAGAAGCTTCTCCTGTCCCTGTCTCTCGGCCTCAGTCTTCTGGGCGCAGCCAATGCCGCCGATGAAAAGGCGATCACGTATGAAGGCGCCATCACCGGGGTCGTCTGCGTGTCCTGCAAGGAACACATCACCGCCGCGCTGACGCAGAAACTGCCGGGCGTGGTCAGCGTCAACGTCAAGGCCGGCGATTCCGCCGAGTCCCAGAAGCTCACGATTGTTTCCACCAGTCCCAGCGTCACCAAGGAAACCGCCACAGCCGCCCTCGGCAGCTACGCGAAGAACTACCAGATCCTCAGCCTTGCCAAAAAGGACTAGAGGCACTGATCCGACTGCCTGAGACGCTCCGCGGCGCCGCCGCGGTGACCGTAACTGAACTAAAGGCTGCCGGGCGTGCGCCGGTGCGGTTGTTGAGGGACGCCAGGGCCGCCTCAAGACCAATCGTCGGCGGGCAACCGCGCGCATACTTCACCGCCAGCCGGTGCAACGCGGCCTGACCGTCGTCAGGCTTCACTTCGTCCACTGCCAGCGCGACGATGGCATTGCGGAGGGGTTCGGGCATGCCTGGATAATCTTCTGCCAGGATTTCCTTCACGGCATCCACATCTTCAGAAGCCCAAGTGGGGGGAGAGCGTCGGTTGGAGAACATGCGGAAATAACGTTCATGTTTTTAATATTTTCAAGTTTTGGCAATGATGATAAAGAGGAAATTTGTGGAAAATGCTTAAGAGTACTAAAGTAACGCGGGCGGGGATCGTGAAGCGTTGAAGGGTTAGAGCCGTTGAATCGGGCGCGACTGAAGAGCAGGGATTGGTCGTGAATAGGATTGCGATGCCTGCATCTGTCGCCTACATTGCCTGCATCATGAAGGCACAATACACCATTCGGGCTGTTCCGCCGGCGATTGACCGGGCGTTGCGGCGGCGCGCCAAGCAGGAAGCGAAGAGTCTAAATGCGGTCGCCGTCGAAGCTCTCGCCCGAGGTCTCGAACTGGATGCCAAGCCTGTTGAGCACACGGATCTGGATGCCCTCGTCGGCTCGTGGCAAGAAGATCAGGGATTCGACCGCGCAATGGCGGATTTCGAGCGCATCGACGAGGAAGTGTGGAAATGAACATCGCCCTCGATACCAACGCCTATAGCGATTTCATGCGCGGCGACCCGGTGCGCGTCCAGATTCTACGCGCCGCCCACCACCTGCATCTTCCGCTCATAGTGCTGGGCGAACTCCGCGCCGGATTTGCTGCCGGGAACCAAGCATCCACCAACACCGCCAATCTCCAACGCTTTCTCGGCAGCCCTCGAGTCTCCATTCTTCTCCCTGACGAGCAGACCACGCATCATTATGCGCAACTCTACCTCCAACTCCGCCACAAAGGCGTCACTATCCCCACCAACGACCTCTGGATTGCCGCCCTGGTCGTTCAACACAACCTCGTTCTCTGCACCTCCGACGTCCATTTCCAGCATCTGCCGCAGGTGGTGAAGTGTTGAATTGGCAATGCCGTTGAGGCGCAAGCGTCATCGTCACGAACAACATTCGCGATGTGCGACGCGGCGAACTCGCCTTTCCCGGTCTCCACATTTTGACACCTGCCGAATTCCTAACCACCCTCTAACGCTATGAGCACCCTCACTATCCGACTTCCCGACGACAAGCATGCTCGGCTGCGTCACCTCGCCCAGCACCGCGACATGAGCGTGAACAAGCTCATCGAAGAACTCGCCACCATCAGCCTTGCTGAGTTTGATGCCGAAACCCGATTCCGCAGTCTCGCCGCCCGCGGCTCCGCCAAGAAAGGTCTGGCGATCTTGGACAAGCTGGATCGGGCGTTCAGCAAGGCAGAGCGAGCGAAAAAGTAATGGTTCCCCTCGCCGAGGCTTCAAGTCATGATCCCTGAGTTATTCTAATCAAAAAATCCCGTGAAATTAAATCTGCTTAGCCTTGTCGCATTGCCACTCTTCACCTTGCTTTTGCCAAGTTGCGTGACCCAGCCGACCGTTCCTGTGGAGACGACGGAGGTTGTCGAGGTTAGCGGTCAGGGCCAGCGGGCGATTTATGACAAGAGCAGGCAGTGGTTTTCAGAGTATTTTGTGTCGGGAGAATCCGTGGTGGATTACGAGGACCCGCAGGCCGGGACCATTATTGGCAAGGGAGTGGGTAAAATTGGGACATATCCCCTGGGAATCATCGAGTATAACATCAAGTATACCCTGCGCATCGACACCAAGGATGGGAGATTCAAGGTTTCCGCCAAGGTGCTTCAGCAC
>JAXMIV010000526.1:0-5234 GCA_034377045.1 Prosthecobacter sp.
TTCGTGATCACGATGATGCAACATGAGCCGTGTGCCCTGCGGCGACTGGGTGACGAAGACGGCATGGCTGCCATCGATCGAGGCGATGCAGGTCAGCACGGCAGGCAGCGCCGAAGTGCCGGTGATGGTGTAAGCCATCAGGAGCACGAATGCGATGAAGCGCTGTTTCAGGGAATGCCGCATGTCGGATGCTGTAGGGAACGCTTTAGATACTCCGCCGGAAGCGAAAATGTTCACACCTGATCAGCAATTGCGCATCGCTGATCCTATATTGCGCTGAGATTGGCGGCCGGCGAGGTGATCTTCGAGGTGGGTGATGAGATGGGAGGAACTAAGGGTTGGTTGGAAGGGAAAGGCCTTGGAGGGCGTTATGGAGGCTTTGCCTGCCATGAACCGTCGTCATTTTATCTCATCCAGCATCGCCAGCAGTATCGCCCTGAATGTCGCCGGAGCCCAGGCGGCGGCGAAGATGCGAGTAGCGGTGATTGGACATACGGGGCGGGGGAATTATGGGCATGGGATCGACACGATGTGGCTGGACATGCCGGAAACGCAGATCGTGGCGGTGGCGGACGCGGATGAGAAGGGCTTGGCGGCGGAGTTAAAGAAGTTGAAGGTGAGCAAGGGCTTTGTGAATTATCACAAGATGTTGGGGGAGATGAAGCCCGACATTGTCGCTATCGGCCCGCGGCACGTCGATCAACACCGGGAGATGATGCTGGCGGCGATCGAAGCCGGCGCGCGCGGCATCTATTCGGAGAAGCCGTTTTGCCGGACGTTGGCCGAGGCGGACGCGATCATCGCGGCGGCCAACAAGAGCGGCACGCGGATCGCGCTGGCACACCGCAATCGGTATCATCCGGTGCTGCCGCATGTGGTGCAGATGATGAAGGACGGGGCGATTGGCAAGGTTCTGGAATTTCGCGCCCGAGGGAAGGAAGATCCGCGCGGTGGTTCGCTGGACATGTGGGTGCTGGGCGCGCACCTGTTCAACCTCATCCACTTCTTCGCAGGCGAGCCACTGGCCTGTTCCGCTGCCGTCTTGCAGGGCAGCAAACCCATCACCAAGGCGGATGTTAAAGAAGGTGACGAAGGCGTGGGGCCGCTGGCGGGCAACGAGGTGCATGCGCGCTTTGAGATGCAGAGTTCGTTGCCGGCGTTTTTTGATTCGGTGCAGAATTCCGGCAGCAAGTCGGCTGGCTTTGGCATTCAGATCATCGGCACTGAAGGCATCATCGATCTGCGAACGGATGTCGAGCCGACGGCGCACCTTTTGGCTGGCAGCCCCTTCGGGCCGAATGCGAAACCGCGGATCTGGGTGCCGATCACGACGGGCGGACTGGGCAAACCGGAACCGATTGCGGACATTCGCCTGCTGACCGCCAGGCATGTGGGACCGGGCCGGGACCTGATCGCGGCGATTGAGGAGAAACGGGCGCCCCTGTGCAGCGCTGAAGATGGGCGGGTGATTTTGGAGATGATCATGGGTGTGTTTGAATCGCAGCGGCAGCACGGGCAGCGGGTGACCTTGCCGCTGAAGGAGCGGGGGAATCCTTTGGCGAAGCTGTGAGACGATGCCATGAGAGATTTGACACTGCCTTTTGTGATTCTGGCTGGCGCGGCGCTTTCGATCGGCCCCGTGCAAGCCGGATCAATCGAGCGCGTTTGGCTGAGTCATGCGTCGGAAGAACCTTCGCGCCTCATGGTGAATTGGGAGACGGAGAAGGCTGGAAACTTCGTGGTCGAGTTTGGGGCCGATGCGACCTATGGGCAACGCGTCGCACAGGAAGAAAGTGTGACGCGGCATCATGTGGAGATTCCCTTGAGCCGAAGGGATGGCGTGTATCATTATCGCGTACGGACAGGGGCGGATGAATCGGCTGACGCCACTTTTCAGGCTTATCCGACGAAGGAGCTCAGGGTGGCGGTCGTCGGTGATTGGGGTTACGCCAAGGCTGACGATCTGAGCGCGTTGATCAAAGACAAACCCCATCTCTTGCTTACTGCCGGGGACAATGTCGGCAGCCTGCACGACAAGGGCAGGGAAGGCACGAGAGCCTTTAGCGCGCTGATTGATCGGCAACCGGCTTTGTTTCGTTCGACGCCATTCATGCCCGTGCTCGGCAACCACGATCGGGAGATCACTCCGCGGGGCGCAATACCGCCGGAACACAATGTCTATGACCCCGAGGCCACTGCTTACCGTGAATTCTTCGCGTTGCCGGGTGATGAATGGAAATGGCATTTTGATGTGCCGGACTTTGATGTGCGTTTTGTCGCGCTCGACTTGAATCACATTCAGGATTTCGGCACCACCTGGCAGACCTGCCATGCCTACGATGAGAAGTCGGAACAATTCCAATGGTACAAGAACCTCATGGCCACGACCAAGGCCGGTTATGTTTTCACCTTGAACAACGAGAAGCAGACGCAGGTCTTTGGGCGCACGAAGGGGCTGTGGCACGAGCAATTCGCCAAGGGCAGCGCCTTGATCACGGGCTTCGGCTACTTTGCCGAACGCGCCGAATTGAAAGAAGGCATTCCCTATTTTAACACCTGCCTGAAGGGGGACGGCGCGGTCTACAAGGACCCGCAGTCGAAATTTTTCGCGAGCGAGGACAATTACCTGCTGCTCACTTTTCAACGCGGCGAACCGACCATGAAGGTGGCGATCAAGAATCTGCGCGGCGAGGTGTTGGACACCCGGGTCATTGAGCGGCGGAAGTTGCCGTAGAGGCGGTTTGTCACGTGATCGCGGGAGTCATTATCCGGTCTTGAAGCCTGGAGGCGCCCAGTCATGCTAGGGACCGAGTGACTTTGCGCCTTTCAAGTTTACTGCTGGCTCTCCTGTCTCCGCTGGCAGACGGCTCCGTGTGGCATGTCCTGAATCCCCAATTGCGGGAGCTTGATGCGCAGCTCGCGGAGTATGGCCGCCGCCTCGATGCACTGCCATCCATGCCCGAACCCTATCCCCAGGAGGAGGCGGGTTTTCACAGTGGTTTCAGTCGCAGTCCCGACACCGCCCGCTGGGTGCAGGTGGATTTCGGGGCGGAGTATCCACTGGATGCGGTTGTCATCGTGCCGGCGATCCTGGGCACGCCGGAGGCGTACGGTTTTCCTCTGCGCTTCCGCGTCGATGCGTCGAATGATCCGCTGTTTGGGGAATCGGTGACCGTCTTCGATCACACGGGCAAGGACGCAACAATCACGGTCGCTCCATGGTCATTTGGAATGCGTGCGGTGCGGGCGCGTTACGTGCGCTTCACCGCGACCCGCCTCACCACGCAACCACGATTGCAAGGCCGCTACATTTTTTGTTTGGGCGAATTGCTGGCTTTCAGTGGAGGGCGCAATGTCGCGCTTCGAGCTGCCGTGACCGCACCGAATGCGGCGGAAACGTTGCCGACCTGGTCGCCGCGTCATCTTGTCGATGGCCGCACCGCTCTGGGGCTGGCGGTGCGTGTCGACAACGAGCCCGGCAACGGTTGGCACAGTGCCATTGAAACAACACCGGATCACACGAAATGGGTGCAAGTGGACCTGGGCCGGCAACAACGCTTACAGGAGGTGAGGCTCATCCCCGCGCATCCGCGCGATTATCCCGATCGCTTTGGCTTCGGTTTCCCCAAGCGATTCAAGGTCGAGGCGTCGAATGACAAGGATTTCACGTCTCCGACGATGCTCTTCGACGCCACAGGGCAGGACTTTCTCAACCCAGGTGATAACGCGGTGGCCTTTCCGGCGGCGGCCATCGAAGCAAGGTTTGTGCGAATCACAGCCACGCGGTTGTGGGAACGCAGTGGCGATTTCGTTTACGCGCTGGCCGAACTGGAAGTACTGACGAGCCCCGGGAACGCGGCGCTTGGAGGGCAGGTGACCTGCCTCGACGAGACGATCACTCCGGCATGGTCACGCGAACGCCTTGTCGACGGGCGCAGCAGTGCCGGTGTGCTCGAGGCCGAAGGCCCCTGGCTGGCGAAGTTGTCGGAGCGGCGGGAGATCACCAACGCTCGCGCGGACCTGAAAGTGGCGCGCGATCTTGCCTTGGCCGTCGCACTTCGGCGCGCCGCATGGTTAGGAGGGATCATATTGCTGATCTTCGTGCTGTGGCTGATGCTGACCGGTTTGCACACCCGGCGTGCCCGCCGCACCGAACTGGAGGCATTGCGGCAAGGCATTTCGCGCGATCTTCATGACGAGATTGGCAGTCATTTGGGCAGCATACGGCTGACGGCCGAGATGGCGTTGGGTGATGCCGATGCCAATGCCGTCCATGAAAGCTTGCAGGAGATTCATCGGCTTGCACGCGAAGCCGCGGAGTCCATGCGCGGCATCATCTGGCTGGTGCGTGAAGGCGGGTCGCCGGCGCTGGAACGACTGGTGGAGGTGTTGAAGCAAATTTCGGCGCCGTTGCTCAAGGGAGTCGATCATGAGTTTGTGATCGATGCTCCTTCGGCTCCCTCCGCCACGGCCTCACTTGAATTCCATCGGCAGGTGCTGTTGTTTTTTCGCGAAGCCGTCCACAACATCGCACGCCATGCCAACGCGAACCATGTGCAGGTGCGGATCTCCTGGGCTGCTGATGTATTTCATCTGGAAGTTCGTGATGATGGCCAAGGTTTCGATCTCGAGGCATCTTCCACTGGCAGCGGACTTGCCAACCTGCGCCATCGCGCTTCCATGTTGAAGGGAACGATGACGATCACAAGCCAACCCGGCAACGGAACCCAAATCGCGCTGGAAGCCCCCCTTGCATGAAGACGATCTGGATTGTTGAAGACCATGCGCCCTTTCGCCGCACCTTGACGAAGGTATTGAATGCGGAGGAGGGCCTCCAATGCCCGCGCGACTTCAACTCCTGCGAAGCCCTGCTGGCGGCGCTTGGCAAGCCGGACAGTCCGGACCTGATTTTGATGGATGTGGGCTTGCCGGGCATGAGCGGCCTCGAGGGGATCCGGCGCGTCAAGGCCGTGCAACCGACGGCGCTGGTGGTGATTCTGACGGTCTTTGAAGATGATGACAAGGTCTTCCAGGCCATCTGTGCCGGCGCCGCCGGGTACTTGCTGAAGACCGCGAGTGTCCAGGAGATCACGCAGGCTGTCCATGAGGCGCTTGCGGGTGGATCACCCATGAATCCGCGCATCGCACGACGAGTGCTGGAGATGTTTTCGAAATTTGCGCCGCGCCAGACGGATTATGGGCTCAGCGAACGGGAAAAGCAGATTTTGCAACTG
>JAXMIV010000527.1:0-3725 GCA_034377045.1 Prosthecobacter sp.
GACCGCGTTTGTGCCGCTGCCCACCTTGATGGTTACCGCACCTGCGATCTGAAGTTTGCCAATGCCGAAATAACAATCCTCAAGCCCAGCGCCTCCAGTATATCCGAAGCTGCTGCCGAAATCCGTTTTGGCGCCCTGGATGTCAAAGGCGTTGGTACCATCGCCAAAGTTCAGCGAAACGGGTCCCAAAACGCGGGAGTCAGGGCTCGAGAAGTAAAAGCTGTCATTGCCGGCCGTGCCCGTGAGTTTCAAGGCGCCGCCGATAAAGTTATACCCCGTACTCGCGATATCGACTCTATTGACGCCAGTTCCGAGATTCATGTTCATCGCTCCCAGCACGCTGAAAGCAGCGCCGTTAAAGGTAAAATCGTCATTGCCAACTCCGCCCGTGGAATTCAACGAGCCAGCGCTCAGGAAGCTGCCGGCCACCATCTCAAAATCATTGGTGCCTGCTCCCAGAACCAAGCTGAACAAGCCCGCACATTGGACGATGCTATTGTCGGAAAAGACTACTGCGTCGGAGCCGGTGCCGCCCTTAAAGGTTAAACTTCCCACGTTGAGGCTAGTCCCGGCCGCTGTCGTGAGGGCGTTGGTTTGATCCTTCAGGTCCACAATGGCCGCGCCAAACACTCTCATGGAACCGGCAAAATCGATCGTGTCCTCGCCGGGGCCTCCCATGATGCTCAGAGATCCCGCGGTCAAGGTATGGCCGCTGCTCACGGTAAAGTGACTCAAGCCCCCGGTGCCGAGGTCCGTGGTGAAAGCGCCGATGGTGGCAAGGATGGAATTGGCGCCCAGGATA
This sequence comes from Prosthecobacter sp., assembly GCA_034377045.1. Taxonomy (GTDB): domain Bacteria; phylum Verrucomicrobiota; class Verrucomicrobiia; order Verrucomicrobiales; family Verrucomicrobiaceae; genus Prosthecobacter. The sequence continues at coordinate 803 of JAXMIV010000527.1, forward strand.
ACTCCGTCATCACCCCCGCCCATTTTAGCGGCCAGGGATGCGGCAAAGACCTTGGCAGAGCTGGCAAGGGAGAAGCTATCATTCCCGTCCTTCATATCGACGAGCACAGCACCCGTCGCTTGAACCAATCCGTTAAAGACGACGCTGTCGGCACCAGGTCCCGTGGCAATCGCCAGTCCTGCACCAAATCGGAATTCACTAAGACTCGTAGTGCCCACCTTCAATGCCACATTGCCGGCCAAAATGGAGACTGTGGCAGCGCCCTGGCTTGTGCCAAAGTCGGGATAGATGCTGATCGTCTGGGCGGCGGCCGCCAATCCCGCGCCGACAATCGAGAGTGTGCCCCCGAAAACATCGAAGCGGCTGCTTGCGACGGCAATTGCATCGCTGCCCACGCCCAAATCGATCTTCACCCCCTTCTGGAAGACATGCTGGCCGCCGGTAAGAAAAGTCACCGAGTCATTGCCCGCGCCGGTTTTGAATGTGGTTGTTCCGCCAAACAACACGGATGCATTCGTCTGCACCAAGTCATTTCCGTCTCCCATATCGATGGCCGCGGCCCCCAGGATCTGAAGAGACTGCGAAGAGGAACTGCCGAGAAAGAAAGTGTCATTACCCGTGCCGCCGGATACCGTCAAGGCGCCGCTGAGGATCATCCCGCTGGGCGTGCCCGAACCAAAAATTTCGATCTGATCATTGCCGGCCCCCAGCGTTGCCTTGATGGCGTTTTGCGCGGGGATCAGGAAGGGAAGAACAGCTTGCGGAACGCCGTTGAGGATGAACGAAGTCCCGGAGAGAGCGTCGTTGATGCTCCATTTGCCGGTACCGGGCACATCGAGCACTCGCAAACCGTTGTTATCGACATCACCCGTGATGGTGAGAACGCCTCCCACGGTGGTGAGAATCACGGTGCCTGCCGGAGCGAGCCTCGGTTCCAGCGTTTCGATAACCGACGCCGCCCCAAGGTTTTTCGCGCTCATTAGCGAGCGTAGGCTGCCGCCGTCCCGCGAGTCAAGGCGCTTAACCAATGATTTGGCAGACCAACGAGCCGCGTCAAACCGCCTTCTCAAGTTTTTCGTCGATGCGGGCCACCAACTGGTCGAGGACGGCGCTGTTGCCGAAACGGGCGAGGGCGTCCGCGAGGAAGCCTTCGACGATCAACTTGCGGGCTTCAAGGTCAGCGATGCCGCGGGTCTTCAGGTAGAAGAGTTCTTCGTCGCTGACAGGGCCGCTGGTGCTGCCGTGGCTGCACTTCACCTGATCGGCGTTGATCTCCAAGCCGGGCATGGAGGTCGCTTCGGCCTCCTCGCTGTTGAGCAGGTTGCGGCAGGTTTGGTAGGCGTCGGTATAGTGGGCGCCTTTGTCGACGGTGATGAGGCCGCTGAAGATGGAGCGCGACTTGCCATACAGGGCATTCTTGTACAACAAATCACTGCTGGCATGCGGAGCCCAATGATTTTGCAGGGTGCGTTGATCGACGATCTGCTCGCCAATCGGCATGGAGACGCTAAGCATGTCACTGCGCGAACCTTCGCCCAAAAGATCGCTGACGCTCTCACTGCGGCTGAACGCGGCGCCGAGCTGCACCTGGAAACTTTTCACTTGGGCGTCCCGCTGCGTCACGGTACTGGAAAGATGCAGCGCCTGGCCGGCATCGCCCAATTCCTGACACGCCGCATAAGTCAACCGGCTGTTAGGCCCGCCGACAAGATCGGTCACGGCGCAACTGAGGCCGGTCTCGCCACCGAGGCTGCGATAATGATCGATGACGCTGATTTCGGCATTGTCCTGCGTAACGATAAGTGTGTGCGGGAAAATCGCCGCATGATCGCCAGCCACCCAGTGGAATACCTCGACGGGTTTGTCGATGACGACATTCTTCGGCACCACGACGACCACGCCCGATTTCACATGCCCCAGATGCAGCGCGGCGAATTTGGCGGAGCCGAGCGTCATCTCGCGCTTCATGAAATGCTGCTTCATGACTCCGCCATGCTGACGCAGAGCCTCCGAAAACGGCAGGCAGATGACGCCCTGAGGCAGGCGATCAGTTTCAGCAAGAGCGAGCACGTCATTGACAAAAACAAAGCGCGCCGCGGTTTCGGTTAGGCCGACGGACTGCGCAACGGCTGCCTGCTTCTGCGCCTCGGTCGGCGCAGCGGCTGGATGATGCGCGGCCAGCTCGATCTTTTTCGCGTTGGAGTAACGCCAGTGCTCATCCTTGACGCTTGGAGTCGGCAACCGCTGGAACTCAGCCCAAGCTGCTTCCGATCGCTCAATAAACCACCCTGGCGCGGCGCCTTCGCCCCGCACGGGCGCGATGATTTCGAGGCCGGAAAGTTCAGGAACGGCCGGGGCAACTTCGGAGAGCATTGAGGATTTTGGCGGGGCAAGCGTGGTCATTAAAGGCGGGGGAAAAAGAGTCCGTTGTTCTGGTAAAGACAACCGCTCGTCAGCCGACGGAGCCTTCCATTTCGAGATCGATCAGGCGCTTCAATTCGACGCTGTATTCCATCGGAAATTCCTTGGCGAGATCGTTGATGAAGCCATTGACGCTGAGGCTCATCGCTTCGGCTTCGCTGAGGCCGCGCTGCTGCATGTAGAAGATCTGGTCGGCGCTGACCTGGCTGACGCTGGCCTCATGCTGAGTGGCGTGCTGGTTGCCGCGCACACTGATGGCCGGATAGGTATCCGTGCGGCTGTGGCTGTTGATCAGCAGGGCATCACACTCGGTGTTGTTTTTGCAGCCTTTGAGATGCTTCGGAATGTGCACCAGTCCGCGATAGGTGGCGCGGCCTTCACCGATGGAGATGGACTTGCTGACGACGTTGCTGGTGGTGTCGTCAGCCGCATGCACCATCTTGGCGCCGGTGTCCTGATGCTGACCGGTGTTGGCCAAGGCGATGCTGATGACCTCACCACG
>JAXMIV010000528.1:0-6024 GCA_034377045.1 Prosthecobacter sp.
TGGTGCCGCTGATCAATCCCAATGGGGAAGTCAGTCTGACGATTTCACAGGTCAATGACACGGTGGTCGGCAGCCAGATCATCGATCTGAACTCGATTCCGGTGATCGGCACGCAGCAATTGGTCACGACGGTCACGGTTCCCAGCGGCAAGACCATCGTGCTGGGCGGCTTGGTCTCGGAGCAGAAGAAAAAGGACACGGAAGGCATGCCCTTCCTCAGCCGCATTCCCGGCATCGGCAACCTGTTCAAGGAAAACATCGACAGCAACACGCGCACCGAACTCATCATCTTCATTCAGCCGCGGGTGGTGAGCGATGACTTCACGCTCTACGATGCCTCGGCCAGCGAAGATTATCGCACCAAGATCGGTGTCGATGCCGCAGCGCAATTCCCTGGCGCGGTGGACGCCTCCAAGGCGCCCGCCGGGGTGGACTTCGACGCGAAGCCAGAGAAAAAGGGGTTCTTCTCCCGCCTGTTTAAGCCCAGTGATAAGCGCCCGGCAACGGCAGCGCCGAGCGCGCGCAACCCCTGAGGTGGCGCGTGTGATCACCGAGCCGCCGCGGCGGCATCAGCGCCGTGGTTGCACGGCCTGCTCCTGGAGATATTCATAGACCTTGGCCGCACCGTAGAGAACCAGCGCGGGTGGGGCCAGAGCCGTCAACAGGCGCACGTTCGCCACGATCAGCGCCCGCACCGGCACGTGCCGCAGAAGGTAGCCGGCGGCGGCAGCCGCCAGCACGGACTTCAGCGGCGCCTGGCGCACGCAGTCTTCGCAATCATGGACGCAGTGGACCAGGCTCGCTTCGGCTTTGTGCAGCATCTCATTGATGCCTGCGTCGATGGGGTGGGGAATGGTGGGAGCGTAGGAATCTGACATGGGCTTACCAGAATTTAAGATTGCTGCTGGCGCGGCCTAGATGATTCAGCCACGACTCGGTACTACGTGAAGCACGACGGTGCGCTTTGTCGATCGCTTTTGCGGCGGATTCCCGCGCGGAATCATATTGGTCGTGCAGCCGCTCGGCAGCGGGAGTCAGCGCGGCGAGGACGGCGTCGCGGATGACGTGCAGGGGATCATCGGCAAGCCGGGCGCGGAAGCTGGGCTCTTCCCGGCGCGAAATCCCGATGGCAAAACCCAGCAAAGTGCCGATGGCGAGCGCGCCAAGGATGGACGGCACCGGGTTTTCACGGACGTAAGCCTCACTGCGGGCGAGGCCCTGTTCGGCGTTGGCACGTACGTGCTGGTAGGTTTCCTGCACCGCTTCCCGGGTGTGGTGGGCGACTTCGCGGGCACGTTGAGGCAGGCTGTTGCTGGCGGGCGGAGCGCCCAATTCAAGGGTGGAGTTTGTGTTCATTGTTGAAGAGGGTTCGAGTGACAATCATGGGACCTGGTCGCTATGATTTCGTTTAAGTCTCAACAATTGGACGTGTTCAGGCGGCATTCCTCCCCACGGGAATGATTCCCGTGGGGATCCTTGGGGGGATCTGGGCCCGGTCTACTTCTTCACCCCGCGCAGGTATTCGTCGAACCAATCCGCCATCTTCAGCATGTCCGGCACGCGATCCGGCCAGCCGTGGGCGGCACCCGGTTTAACCACAAGTTTGGCGACGGCGCCGGCCGCGGTGGCGCGTTGCACAAAGGTCTCCGCCTGCTGCATGGGCACCAATTTGTCCGCATCGCCGTGGATGATCAATGTCGGGGGCAATTGCGCCGTGACGAAATAGATGGGGGAGATCTCCTTGCCGAGTTTCTGCCGGCCTTCGGGAGTGTCCGATTCAGGACCAAAGGCGCCCTTGTAATTCTTCAGGGTGCCGACACCCACCGCGTCTTCTCCAGGCGTGCCATAATTGAGGAAATCCGTTGGGGGAAAAAAGCAGGCAACCGCCTGCACGGCGCTGCTCTCGCGGTCGATCGGGTCCTTGGCATCCGCCGGGCCTGAACGGCCCTGGGTTCCCATGGTCAGTGAGAGGTGCCCGCCCGCGCTGCCGCCGCTGATGCCGAGGTGATCAGGATTCACATTCCACTTTGAGGCATTGTGGCGGATAAACCGAATGGCCCGATGAATATCCTGCGTGATCTCCGGGATGATGAACTTCGGCTGGCAGCCGTGGCAGACCGCGAAGATCGTGTAGCCACGATCCAGAAAGGCCGCGTAAGCGTTGGGGCCAATCGCCGCATGATTGGACACCCAGCCGCCGCTGACCATGTAAACGATGCCGTAGCCGTTGCTCTTTGCCGGTTGCAAGACATCGAGCGTCAAGGCTACTCCGAATTTGCGGCCATAGACTACGTCCTCTGTGCGAGTGACGTCCGTCAAGGATTGAGCATGGAGTGGCAGAAGGCTGCTGAAGAGCAGCACGGCGAGGAAGCGGGGAAGAATCGTCATGGGAAAGCGAGGAAAGGAAAGCTAGTGTGAGTCGTCCCGGGCCGCCACCCAAGGAAAAATGTCACCTCACCTGCAACTTCGCCACCTCATCTCCAGTCAGCGCGCGGTTGAAGACCGCAATCTCATCGAGGCGGCCTTCCCAATTGGAGTCGTTGTCGCTGCGGCCGCCGAAGAAACACTGATCGAAGGCGGCCGGGAAGTTCGCGGCGGCGTGGGTTTCGAGTTCGAGGTTGCCGTTCAGGTAAACGCGCACGGTGTCAGCATCCCGTACGAGGACCACCTGCTGCCACTGCCAGCGCGGCAGTTCGGTTTTGCCGGCGGTGACTTGCTGTGGGTCATCGCCGTGGAAGAAGATCAGCTTGCCGGTGTGGCCACTTTTGCCGCCGATCCCCAAATGATCGCCATACGCGCCGAGGCCGTGATCGTGGCCGCGTGAGAAGAGCCAACCGCTGACTTCGCGTCCGTCATTCGGCATGCCGTTCCAGAGCCAGAGGGAAACGGAATAATGATCTCCAAGATGGCTCACGCGCCTGCGCAGACGGCCGCCGACGAAATGCGTGGCACGGTTTGTTTCACCCTCCTTGCAGAAGGCTTTTGAATGCGGGCCCTCCAGGTAATAGGTGACCGCGGGTTCAATGATCGCGCTGTGGTCGTTGCCGCTGGCATCTTCGGCCTCGGGGCCGGTGAACTCATTCAGCCGCCACCAGGCGCTGGGCTTGAGGCCGAGAATTGCACGCGCGGCGGAACCCTGACTGAGTCCGTAGTTGCGCCGGGGTTGGCCGCTGACCTTCTCCAGCAGCGTGACGGCGCTCTCGGTGATTTTCGGCTCGGCCATGACTTCCAATCCCGCCGATCGCGCGGCCCAGGTATTGTAGCCGCCGAAGAGATGCATTTCTGCTGGCGGGATGTAGCCGTCACCGCCATTGGCGAGCTCAATCACCATGTTGTTAGGCAGCGGACTGGCTGCTTTGATCTTCAGGCCCGTGATCGCATACGTTTCCGTCGGCGTCGTGGCGATTCCGATGTCGCCGATTCGGAACCCTTGCACCACGACATCTGTCTGTTGCCGCTCGTGCAAAATGATTTGTTCGCGCGCATAAACTTCGGTCGTGTCCTTGGGAATCTTGCGCTCACCCATCGCGGTGACAATTCTTTGAGCCCACTCCAGGCGTTGCTTGTCGGGCACACGGTACTTCATCGTCAGCCGCTGCTCCGCCCCGGCCAGTTCGGCATCATCGCGGTACTTGATGGCGCCATAGGCCTTCATGGCGATGTCCAGCAGGCCATCCGTGTACTCATGGATGGTCGTCTTGCTGTTCCAATCCTTCTCAGGGATCGTGTAGTCGCGCCGGAAAATGTCGCCGCTGCAGCCATGCGACATCATGCCGACGAAGGCGGGTTTGCCTGTCGCTCCCCCGCCCGCGATCCGCTGCTTCAGTCCCTCAGAGAACAAGCCGTAATAATCCGCGCTGATGTCCTTGTCGCCAAAGTAATGCATTGAAAAATTCCCCATCACCACGATGGGCCGGCCATCCTTTGCCTGGATGGAGATCAGCGAAAGGTCAGGATCTTCCGGCCCTGCTTCACCCGTCACGTCATCCCAGATGCGTCCGGCATGCATGTTCGCGCGCACCGTCATATTGCCAAAGGGATCTTCCGCGATCCGATCCGGACGCCGAATCCACTGGCGCAAAGCGGTGAAGTCAGCCGCGTTCGCCTTGGCAAAACCGACGCGCGCCGGCTCCAGATTGGCCTGCGCCGCGACGATGGCCTCCACCAGCTTGTCCTTGAGAAACGGCACATACGCCGGGTCCGCGTCCGTTCCCAGGCAACCCAGCGACGACGGTGCGCTGTGGGCGTGCGTGGCCGAGATCATGATGGCGCCACGCTCCATGATTCCCGTGCGCTTCGCCGCCAGTGCCTTCACCTCGTCCAGCATAGGCCGCCCCATCATGCAACTGTCGACCACGACGAGTGCGATCTGTTGCTTGCCGTCACTCAGCACGATGGCCCGCGCATGCACCCGCGTGTTGATCTTGTCACTGAACCGATTGAGCATCCCGCCATTGAGCAGCACCGGCAGCTTCTCCGGTGTGATGTCAATAACCGCCGCGCCGGCTTTGAATTCGGCATGGGAGAGGGTTGCGGTGGCTAAAAGGATGCCTACAGATAGGGCGACGCGAACAAGGGAGAAGCGCATGGTGGGAGAGGGAAACAGAGGTTGGGGAAGCATACGTGTTCAGAGGTTCTCTTCTTGAGCCTGACTGAGCCACGGTCTCCCGACGAAGCTGGACTGGATAAACCACTGGCCTTGCACCAAAGGCCAATGTCTGGAATATTCGCTGAATTCGTCACCGCACCATGCGACCGTCATCCATTGCCAGCGTATGCGTATTATCAAGCCCCCGCGCCTCCTGGAATTTGCTCGCGAGCACCCAAAGTCAGCGTCTTCTTTGCTCCACTGGTTAGGAGTGGCAAAACGCGCGAAGTGGCGTAATCTGTCCCAGACCCGCGCCGACTTCCCCCATGCGGATGAGGTTCGTGTTTCCAGCCATCGGCCCGTCACGATATTCAACATTTCCGGCAATGCTTTCCGCCTCATCACCGCAATTCATTACGACACGGGAAAGCTCTTTATCCTCGAACTCTTGACTCACGCGGAATACAGCAACAACACTTGGAAAAACCGACTATGAGTGCCGCCACGACCCATAAGACTGCTGATTCATTGAGCGTGCCAACCACGATCTCCGGCCTGTGGGCGTTGCATCCGCTGACGCCGATCAAGACCGCGAAGGATTACGAAGTCGCCAGTGTGCTCTGTACCCGCTTGGCGCTACGCCGGTTGAAGGGGGTTCAAAAAGAATACTTCCGCGAACTCACGGAGTTGGTGGAAGGCTACGAGGACGAGCATGGCCTGCTGGACAAGACGGAGCGCGGATTGCGGGCGCTAACGGCGAAGGGCTGATGGTCCTATGATGAATACTATGCCCGGTGACTATGGCACGCTTTGCCGCTCCATCTGGCTACCGCGTCCCATCCGTGACAAGGCGGAGCATATGGCTGCTCTGAGAGCCATTGAACCGTTTTGGGGTCACGAGAAGAGCATGAACCAGGACCAAGCCGACTGGTTTGAACTGGTGGCCGATCTCATCGCCGACTACGAGGCCGGCACCGAGAAGAAGGCGAAGCGTCTCCCTGTGGCAAAACGGCTTGCCGGCCTGCTGGAGACACATGGCATGAGGGCGGCTGATCTCGGCCGGTTGCTGGAACTGGAGCCCAGCATGGGCAGCAAAATCGTCAACGGTACACGGCAACTGACGACGACGCATATTCGGAAACTGGCGCGGCACTTCGCTCTGCCTGCCGATTACTTTTTGGAGGCCTGAGCGGTGGAGGCGTGTCTCCCAGTCGATCGCATCCGAGCCCCGGTCCCAGCCATGCCGAGGCCAGCTTCGGCAATAGGGCCTCATTTCTGCTCCAAATCATTCCCTGATCCCACGTGCCGAGTCCTGCCGCCCCCGCCTTTTCCTCCCCAGTGGCGGTTTCCCCGGGCGGACTGGCCCGTCGGTTGCTAGTACAGGGGCTTGATTTGTTAAAACATTGCGCCTTACTGCCGCCCCCTTTTGACCAAAA
>JAXMIV010000529.1:0-3311 GCA_034377045.1 Prosthecobacter sp.
GGCTCATCATAAAGAATGCACTGCGGCCGGCCAATAATCGCGCGAGCGATGCCGACACGCTTGCGCATGCCGCCGGACAAATTGATGGGCATTTTTTCCTTATGCTCTTCCAAGTCAACAAGCTCCAAGGCCTCATGCACGCGCTGGTCGATTTCAGCCTCGTCGCGAATGCCGGCTTCGCGCAGCGGGAAAGCGACATTTTCAGCGACCGTAAAGCTGTCAAAGAGCGCGGCACTTTGAAACAAATACCCCATGCGGCGGCGCACTTCCGAAAGCTGCCGTTCCTTGAGCGAACACAGGTCGACGCCCTCCATCTCCACCTTGCCTGCATCCGGACTCAGCAGGCCGATGATGTGCTTGAGCAAGACGCTTTTGCCTTCACCACTAGGGCCGATCAAGACCAGGGTCTCCCCCTTTTGGATGACCAAATCCACCCCTTTCAGGATCTTCTGATCACCGAAGCTCTTTTTTAGGCCGGTGACTTTAATGAAGGGCACGCTGGAGTCGATGTCGGCCATCATAATTAAACCCCCGAGCCCAGCGGAAAGAAGTTGGTCAGCAAGAGGGTCAGGAAAAAATTAAACACCAGGAGCGCGAGGGACGAGTAGACCACCGCCCGCGTCGTGCCCAAACCCACTCCGACCGCCCCATTGGAGGCGATCAGACCCTGATGGCAGGAGATTAAGACGATCAAGATGCCGAAGACGAACCCTTTGGTCATGCCGAAGGCGACGTCTTCCAAGTTGGTGTGCTCGACGACATGCCGCCAAAACCAGACCAACGGAATGCCGTAGACGCCGGTGCCGATCAGGACTGAGGCGGCCAGGCCAAACACGATGGACTCCGCGATCAGCAACGGCATGGAAATCATCATCGCCACGAAGCGTGGCAGCACGAGGTAATCCACCGGATGAGCGCCCATGACCCGCAGGGCGTCGATCTGCTCGCTAACCTTCATGGTACCAATTTCCGCCGCCATTGAGGCGCCCACCCGCCCCGCCACCATGAGGCCGGCCAATACGGGACCCAACTCCCGGCACATGGAAACGCTGACAATGCCGCCGATCGAGGACTCAATGCCGAAATCCTTAAACTTAAAATACGATTGCGCCGTGAAGACCGCACCCGTGAAAGCCCCCGTGACCACCACCACGGCCTGTGACCCATAGCCGATGTTCACGATCTGTTGCGCCATCAATCGCACGCGCAACTTGCCCTGGGTCAAGGAGTCCCAAAGTTCATCTAACAGCAGGCCGAGTTGGCCCAAATAGCCAATGAAACTGAGACTCCAGCGCCCCGGCCACGCAAGCAGTCCATTCAGAGACTCCCTCTTGCGCGCATCATGCCATGATCCCGGCAAAGGGCAACTGATGGTAAAATCGCCCTACTGCGCCATTCCTTTACCGCTTCCAGCCGACCGGCTGCGTCCAGGCCTGCTGCTTTTGCTCCGGCAGGATCGGATTGGCCATCACTTTGTCGGAACGAATGATGGCACGAACGTACAGCTCCCCGCCGGTGAGCTTGTAGCTGGACTCCAGAGCCTCGCTGCTCGCCAGCACCTTGCCCACTTCCGCGGAGTATTGCAGCCGGACCGGGTGGTTGTCATCCGCAGGCGCGGGCACCTCTTTGACGGCGCGATCGTAGTCCTTTAAAGTTCCCCGGTATTCGGTGGTGTACTTGACGCCGGGTTCGCCTTTGATCTTCACCCGCAGTTCGCGGGTTTTCTCATTAAAGTCGACACTCTCCAGCGTGACCCCGGTGGAGGCGTAGAAGTCGCCGCGCTGCATGGCTTCCACCAGCGCGTCACTGTCCAGCTTGGCCGCGCGCACCATCACCCAGGCACGCCCGGGTATCGAGGTGCCGCCGTGGTAGTGATGGCTGTCATCCGTGCCCATGCCAAAAAGCGGCGGCTGCTTCAATTCCGCGAGGCGAATCGTGTTGGCGATGTCCCAGATGCGGTCCGTGGAGGAATCCGCGCGCTCAGGTGCGCCCTCGGCATAGGTCATGGGATGGCCGTTGAAGACCTCGAAGAAGCGGTCTTCGATCACATGGGCCAGATCTTCGGCGGTGAGCGCCCAGCGGAAGTTCGGGTGATTGATATGCGCCATGATGGGGCGCCCCGTTTTCTGCGCCTGCTCGGCGATGGCCTGCAGGTTCACGCGCATCGTTTCGCGGATGGAAACCAGATCTTTGACCGGCGGAATCACCTCGGTCAGATTGATGGCATTGATGTGAATGGGGGCTTTGCCAAAACCGGCGCTGATTTCCTCCGCTTCCATCAGGAGGAATCCGGGCTCCTGGAGTTTCTTGCGGTATTCTTCCAGGGTCTTCAAGCGCACTTCCAGCTTGCCCTCTTTGTCGGTGCGCGTCTCCACCCAGTCCGGCCCGAAGCGCTCGCGGTATTTGTCCAGAACCTTGCGCCCAATGGCCAGCTTCTTTTTCTCGATGGCGGTCTCAGCCATCCATTTGTCCCCGCGGGCGAGCACATTATGATCGGACAGGGCCAGGAAATCATAGCCCTGGTCTTTGTACCACGCCGCGATCATGTCCGGGAAGTCATTGCCATCACTCCAGAGCGAATGGGTGTGGGTATTGCCCTTATACCAGCGGGGCGCATCGGCGGCAGAAAGGGTGGATGCAATGGCGAGGGCAAAAACAAGGCAAAATCTCATGGCTGGATTCCCTTGAACGGGCCATGGAGCAATTAACAATCACCGATCTCATGCTTGATCGTCTGGACCTCGCCACCACCAACACCCGCGCGCACCTGCTTTCCCTGCGGAATGCGGGGGGCCACTGGGAAGGTGAGTTGTCCAGCAGTGCGCTGTCCACGGCCACCGCCATCGTGGCGCTGCATGGCGTCGATGCCAGCAAGCACCAGGCCTTCATCCAGGCGGGGGCGCGCTGGCTGGCCAATCACCCCAATGCGGACGGCGGCTGGGGCGATACGACGATCAGCAAGAGCAACCTGTCGACGACGCTGCTGGGCTGGAGCGCGCTGAAATTGACGGGGACGCCTTCCGCCGCGTGCGAATCTTGGATCGTCGCCCAGGTCGGTTCGCTTGAGCCCGAGGCCATCGCCAGGGCGGTGGTCGCCCGCTACGGCAAAGACAAGACCTTCTCCGTGCCCATCCTCATGCTCTGTACGATCGGTGGCACGATGGGCGCCGATCCGTGGAAACGAGTGCTTCCCCTGCCCTTCGAATTGGCCGCCCTGCCGCGATCCTGGTTCGGCGCGGTGGGTCTGCCCGTGGTCAGTTATGCCCTGCCCGCGTTGATCGCCATTGGCTACACCCGCTTCAAAAACGCGC
>JAXMIV010000530.1:0-4400 GCA_034377045.1 Prosthecobacter sp.
TTTCACCGTGGCCAAGAGTCTGGCGGTCAATGGCAGCGCCGTGGGATCCGAAAAGGCTATGATCCAGTCGCAGCGTCCCGCCGTGAGTACGTCCCACGCGATCTGCCAATGCGCGGCGGCGTCCCGAAGCAGCCGCTTCAAGCCCCTGGCCGCGCCGTAGTGGCGGCCGGCGCCAATGCAGCGCACCTCATGACCCGCGGCGCGCAAGGCCTCCGCCAAATCCCCGAGCAGCCTGGCCGTCGGTGGTTGCGCAGGCGGCACGAATTGATTCAGCAGAAGCACACGCATATACCTCAGGCCCCGCCACCAAGACGCCCCTGATGCAACTTTCCCATCGTACGCCGCCAGACTGGCGTCGAGCGCTTGCGTTTGATGGCGAGGACTTCCCGGAGCATGCGCAGCGAGTCCCGGACCAAGCGGACCTTGCCGCCAGGAACCTCATGCCAGTTGATCGGAATTTCCCTGATCTCCACGCCCGCGTCCGTCAAAGCCGTGAGCAATTCCACATCAAAAGCAAAGCCACGCTGTTCCAGACAGGGCCTCAGGGTCTCCCACACATCCCGGGGAATGATCTTCAAGCCGCACTGGGAATCATACACGTCGATCCCGTGCAGTTCCGAGACCAGCGTGGCGTAGAGCCGGCCGATGATGTGGCGTTTTAGCCGGCGATCAATCCGATAGCCCAGCATCTTGATCCGTGACGCAAAGTAGGCCACCCGCGGTGGCAAGGGTGACACCACGGCATGCGCAAACGATGCCGAACTCCCAGTCATGGTCTCAGTGACACGGCTGGCGATCTCTTTCTGGCTGGCCGCCTCGAGATCGAAGGTCGTGCGGTGAGTACCTCCCAAGGCGATCTCCATCAGCCGGTTGATTTCCCTGGCACTGCAGGAACCATCCGCATCGGCAAAAGCGAGCCAGGCCTGCCCCGAATGCCTGGCCCACCCCGCATACACGGCGCCGCCTTTGCCAAGATTTTCCGGCAACAACAGGGGGGGGGCAAACAACGCCCGTCCCTCGATCAAGGGAGTGACCACTTGCAGGAAGCGCTTCTGCTCATCCTCACCCGAGCCATCTTCCACCAGCAAGATGCGCACCGGATCGGTGTCGTCAAAGGTCTCGACCAAATCATGAATGAAAGCGCTGATGCGGCCGCTCTCGTGAAAGCACGGCACGACCAGGAAGACTTGGATCTCAGTTGTCATTCAAGCTTGGTGTTATTCCTGCCGAGACATTCCGCTGCCTCGCTTCAATGATCTTCAGGCGAATCTCCTCGAAATACCGGCGCTTCAAGAGACCGAGCCGCAACCCTTCCCGACCGTCCAGAAACCCACTTATCACGACCACTGCCAGAGCCCAGTAAAACCAGCCGAACCACCAGCGGTGCAGAGGTTTGTATTTAATGCGCTGGCGCGGGTTCAATGCCTGCCACGCTTGTGGTTCGGCGGCCTGAAGCCAGAGAAAGCGATTCGCCTCCCATGATGAGTATTCATTATGCCGCGCCAGGTAGTTATGGAGGCCTCGATAATCGCGATGATCCAACCGGGAACCCAGGTCTCCGACGCTTCCCTTCAGGATGGGATGCTCATGTACCTCCATGTCCAAACGGCTCCAGGAATCTTCTGGAAAACATTCGTACTCCCCGAAACCCAATCGGAAGAGCGCCAGCTTGCGGAAGACATCGCCATGCCGCAGGGGCTTGTCCATGAACCAATTGGTGAACGAAATCCAAAAGCCCACATGAGGACTTGTTGGCAACACTTGGCGGAGTTCTTCGACAAAGGCGGGATTCATCCGCTCATCCGCATCCAAAAAAAGGATCCATGGGTGCGCGAAGCGATGGTTGCGCAGCGCCCAATTGCGCTTTTTGGGAAACTTACCGTCCCATTGAAAATGCAACACGGCGGCTCCAGCCTGGCGGGCAATCTCAGCGGTCTGGTCGGTGCTGCCCGAATCCACCACCACCACTTCGGCAAAGTCACTGAGGCTGGCGAGACACGCCGGCAGGTTTACGGCTTCGTTGCGCACGGGAATGCACACCGAGACGGGCAGTGTATTTTCGACCCGGCTCACAATTCAGGACTGCGAAGGGTTCGCTGCTTGATCATCCTGGCTGGATTTCCCGCCACCACGGTCCATGCCGGGACGTCCTTGACCACGACACTGCGGGCGCCCACCACGGCGCCTTGTGCGATGGAGACACCCGGACCCACAAAGGCGTCCGCGCAAACCCATGCTGAGTCGCCAATGTTGATGGGCGGCTTGATCAGCGGCAGGGCCGGATCGGTATAATCATGCGTCCCCGCGCACACATGGACATTCTGGGACAAGGTGGCCCGCTCGCCGATGGTGACCTGCCCCAAATTGTAGATCAACGCCCATTCACCGATCGAAGACCAATCGCCAATCCGCAGGTTCCACGGAAAATAGATGCGGGCGGAAGGATAGATGTGAACCTCGCTGCCGACCGAGGCGCCGAAGCACCGCAACAACCAGCGGCGAAAGCCGAAACATGGCCGCGGACTCAGTCGAAACAGCAGCGAACCGCAGCACCACAACACGCGCAGCCACTGCTCCCAGCCGGTGTATTTCACAGCGGCGCGGTTTTGATCAATGGCTGCTGAGTCCATAAGGTTCCAAGAATAAGAGGCAGCACCGAGCCAATGTCGATCAGCAAAATGAATCGTCACTTGCGATCACGCGAGGATGCAGTCCGGTCTCTGACCGCCACCAAGGAGCCAAGCATAGACTTCCTTCATTTGCCCAGCCACACGCGGCCAGGAAAACTGCTGTCCGACTAATTGCCGTCCATGCGCACCCATGCGACGCCGTTCGTCGTCCGATAGCGTGAACAATTTGCCAAGGCTTGTCACGATGCTGCCAACCTCTGGTTCGACGCGCAAAGCAGCACCGGCGGTGAATCCCTCGGAAAGGTTGCACATGGGTGTCATCACCACAGGTTTGCCGTAGGCCCAGGCTTCCAAGACCACCATGGGCAGGCCTTCACTGAATGATGGCAGAATGAAGGCATCCGATGCGCGATAGAGCCGATCCTTGTCGGCACCAAACTGTGGACCAAGAAAAACTATTTCCGCCTGTTTTGACGAAGCTCGCACATCCGGCATGCGAGCGTCCAGCCAAGGAATTCCGAGGTCCGTCGCCAGATCCATGATTTCCTGTTCATGGCGGCCCTGATCCCACCCCGCGATGGCGAGAACCCAGCGCTCACCATTCGTGTCTGCCCTCTGCTGGCTCCAAGCCCGCACCAAATTCGCCAAGCCCTTCTTGGGATGAATGCGACCCAGATAGAGCAGCACCTTTCGCCCCTGCACCCATTCGCTGATCTCAGCCGGCGAAGAGTCCGCGGCACGGGGAATATCCACGCCGTTGGGAATCACCGCAATCGGATTGGTTAGGCCCAAGGCGCGCACGGCAGCGGCCTCGCTGGAAGCCAGCACATGGATGCAGCCTGCTGCTCCGAGGTTCCTTCGCTCAAACAATGACAGCGCCGCCCGCTTTTTCCATCGGGAATTCTTTAGCGCCCAGGGATCCAGCATCCCATGGGGCGTGATCATGGCCGGGCGCCCCGACCTGCCGGACCAGCGACGCAGAACCACCGAGGGGTGCATCCACAGCGAATGAAGATGCGCTAGGTCAGCGTTCCATTCTTCCAATGCCGGCAAGAGAGACGGGCAATACCCAAAGGCCCGGGGACCGATGCAGGGAAATGCCTGCGGTCGCAATGGCAGCCATCGCGGAAGATCGGCCTCCGTGAACTCATCCTTTATGCCAAAGACACCCACCGTGACATCCGGTGTCATGGCCAATTCTTGCGACAACCGCAGTTCTGCTTCAAAAATGCCTCCCGCCGCCCGGGAGACGGAGGCGCTTATCATGGCGATCCTCATCGGCACAACAGGGCTTTCAGCAATAACTTGTTGGCAATGGATGCCTCCTGAGGACCCGCTCGCAATGCAAGGGCGCCCGCATCGTGAAGCCCTTGGCCAAACCGCTCCGGTCCCCAATTGGCGATGATCTTCCGGCTCTCACCACCCATCGCCTGCCGCCGGTCTTCCGGCAGCGCTGCCATGGCTGCCATCCCGCGGGCAATCGCTTCAATGTCAAAGGGATCAAAGCTGAACCCATTCCTGCCTTCCACAACCAGGTCGGGAGCGCAACCGCATCGATTCGAGACGAGCACGGGAAGCCCGGCGGCCATCGCCTCATTGACCACCAACCCCCATTGCTCCGTGGTGCTCGCATGAATGAACGCATCCGCGGTTGCATAGCAGAGCGGAAGTTCGTCGTATTGCTTGAAGCCCGGCATGGTCACCGAGGCTTGGAGGCCCAGTTCGGTGATCGCACGATTCAGTTCATCGCGCAAGGGTCCATCGCCAAGC
>JAXMIV010000531.1:0-7080 GCA_034377045.1 Prosthecobacter sp.
GACCGCGGTTTCTCGATTCACTTGAACCTCAAGTCTGGATCACCACCGATCGTTCACGGCCGCGATGGCATCAGCCAAAAGGGCAGCACGCCGGGCAATGCCAGTCATTACTACTCGCTGCCGCGCATGCCGACAGGGGGCACGATCACACTGGGCGATCAAACCCTATCGGTGACGGGCGATAGCTGGATGGATCACGAGTTTGGCACCAGCTTCCTCGAAGCAGGCCAGCAAGGATGGGACTGGTTCAGCGCCCAACTCGATGACGGCAGCGCCTTGATGCTTTTCCAACTCCGTCAAGCCACCGCCACGGCGCCGAATGTGTCGGCAGGTACATTGATCAAACATGACGGCACCGTGATGGCACTGACAGGTGCCGACTTCCATCTCAAACCCGGCCGAACCTGGGAGCGTTATCCCATCGATTGGGAGATTGAAGTGCCAGCGCACCGGATCTTCATGACCTGCCACGCGGCGATGCCCGGCCAGGAATTCAAATCTCGTGCCACACCGGGATTGAATTACTGGGAAGGGGCGGTGGATTATCGCGGCACCTCAGCCGGACGTCCCATCGCCGGACACGGATATTTGGAAATGACCGGCTATGGCGGGCAGCCCATGACACGATGGTTTGGAGTTGGGCATTGATCATGGCCTGAGGGCCTTTATGTTGGCGGCAGGATGAACAACGGGCCTTTGCCTGGGTCTGAACGAATCACGCTATGAGCTTCTGGCTAAAAGTGATCACCACGGTCAGTGCCGCCGTGTGCATCGTTTCATTGCTCGCGCTCTCGGGCCTCGCTTCAAGGACTACCGAGGGTGAGCGGACCGACCGATCGGTGCCGGGGTGGCAATCCATGCCGGCGGCGGCGAGTGACACGGGCGCGATGACCTCGACCCTTCAATTGTTGTCGGGCATCCTGCCGGTGGTGGCCGATCAGGGGAATCAATTGGTGGACCGCCTGGCGGAGATCAACAACGCGCCGGGCGTGGTGCGGAATGAATTGCTGCTCAGCTTCAAGTCGCCGGAGGCGCTGGCCGCCTTTCGGGCGCGGGCCGCGGGGCAGGGGCTGCGCGTCGTCAGCAGCGATCCGCGCCTGCTGTCCGCCAGGGTACGCTATGACAGCCCTGAGGCGATGGCGCGCGAGTTGAGGGACAACGCGGACGACTATGAGAACATCGGGCTCAACTACCTGGTCTGGGTGCCGGGGATGCCGGACGAGACGCAGACGGATGCCAACAACGCCGGCGGCAGGCAGCCTTACGGCGACAGCGGCCTGGCCGCGATCGGCGCCACGGGCGATCGCAGCACGTGGGGGAGAGGCGTGTCCGTGGCCTTGCTGGATACCGGCGTCACTGAGCACCCTTCGTTAAGCGGCACCCAGGTCGTCCATTACGATCTGGTCAAAGACGGCACGCCGCCGAACGGCCACGGCACCGCCATGGCCTCACTCATCGCCGGCACAGGCGAAGATGAAGGCGGCGCGGCAACGGCGAGCCGCCTTATGGACATTCGCGTGGCCGACGTGAATGGCGAGAGCAACACGGCGCTGGTCGCGGACGGGATCATGCAGGCGGTGGATCAGGGCGCGCGAGTCATCAACATCAGCCTTGGCACCACGGGGGATTCGGCGGTGTTGCGCCGCGCTGTGGCCTATGCGGTGGAAAGAGGTGTCGTGATCGTGGCGGCGGCCGGCAATGAGCAGCAGACCACGCTCTCGTATCCGGCGGGTTATGAAGGCGTGATCAGCGTTGGCGCCATGGATGCGGAGGGCGTGCAGGCGTACTTTTCGAATTCCGGAGAAACCCTGACCATCTCGGCTCCGGGCGTGGGCATTGTCTCGGCTTACAGCAATGGCCGCACCGTGATTGGCAGCGGCACTTCGCAGGCCACGGCGATCACCACCGGCGTGGTATCCACTTTGTTAGGCTGGGGTTATCTGCCGCAAAACATCGTTTCGACATTGACCAGCAGCGCCCAACAAACGGGGGCACCGCAAGATAAGGTGGGCGCTGGTTTGCTTCAGGTGCCGAAGCGATGAGTCAGCCTCAAGAGCAGGGCGATTCCTGAGAGGGCCAGCAGGGTGATGGGGAACCATTCGCCGTAACGCGCGTAGAGGGTCATCACGGGTTTGGAGGGCACGAGAATCTCGCCGGGGAGACAGCCCTCGATGAAGGTGCTTTTGGTTTCCGGATCGGCGAGCCTGGAGACTTCGCGGCCTTTGGTATCGATGAAACAAGTGACGCCGGTGTTGGTGGCGCGGCACATGGGACGGCGCAGTTCGATGGCACGAAATTTGGCATTGGCCAGGTGGACTTCAATCTCCTCGCTTTGGAGAAACCAGCCGTCGTTGGTGACATTGACGATGATCTGCGGTGCGTCGCGCACAAACCGCCGCGCGAGCCGGCCGACGGTGTCTTCGAAGCAGATGAGGGGAATGAGTTGTACGCCGGCAGGTTTGGCCAGCAGCAGCGGCTCGGTCTGGGTGCCGGGAACAAAGTCACCCGGCAGCACGCCTTTGAGCCAGGAGAAGGGCGGGATGTTGCGCAGCGGCAGGTACTCGCCAAAGGCGACGAGGTTGACCTTGTGATAAAACTGGACGCTGCTGAAAGTCTCATCCACCTGCCCGCGCAGCAGCGCCACGCTGGTGTGGGCCTGATCGCGCGGCACGAGGACATCGGTGCCGGTGACGAGGGAGAAGTCGCCGGCGGCTAGCAACTCGTTGAGATAACTGACGTGCTCGCCGGGAGGGAGCTGGTTGTAGACATCGAAGAGATTGATCGGCAGGGCGCTTTCCGGCCAGATCACCATGTCGACACTGGTCTTGCCATTGCGCGCTTCGGCGTAAAGGCGGGTCAGTTGGGCCAGGCGTTGGTAGATCTCTACGGTGGTTTCACCGGACCAGCGGACGACCTGGGGAATGTTGGTCTGAATGAGGACCGTGCGAACCTTGATGGGGTCCTTTTCTTCCGTGCCGATTTTTAAATAGCCATAGCAGGCGACGGCCAGCAGCAGGACCATGGCGAAGGTGAAGTCCAGACGGGACTTGCAGGCGCCCTGGCCGCGATAGACGAGGACCAGGCGCATGGCGGTGTTGTAACCGCAGCAGACGACGAATACGGGCAGGAAGGACAGACCCAAAACGCCCACCAGATCGGCGGCCTGGATGAGGACGAGATTTTGGTGAAATCCGACGCCGAGGCCGTTCCAGCCGAAGCCGGAGAAAAGAAACATGCTGCGCAGCCACTCGAGGCCGACCCAGGCAGCGGCCGCCAGAAAGGCGCTGCGCAGGGACAGCCAAGTGCTCTGCTGCCAGGAGCCGGAGGCTAGACGCGCGAAATCGGGCCGCGCCACGCGCACGGCAAAGGAGGCCCAGGCGCCGAAGCAGAGCGCACAACAGCCGCTGAGGCCGATCACGGCGCCCAAGCCCAGCAGCTCAGGGCCGATACCCACCCAGGCATTGTCCACGGCCCCGCCGAAGACCCGGGAGGAGTGGCGAATCCAAAAAAGGTTCGGCACAAAAAACGCCATGCCGGCCAGCCAGCCGAGGCGGAAAGGATGCCGGGGCGGCGTGACCGAGGGCAGGGGCCAGAGGACGGCCAGGAGGGGCAGCATCCACAGCCAGATCACGGCTTCGAAGCTCCAGCGCGGATAGGCGAAGACGAGCAGCCCGCCGCTGAGCATGGCGAGCAGGCGGGGGAGCCAGCGGGAGAGGGCGGGGGGCATTGACGGGGCAGTGGGCGGTGAGCAGTGGTTGGTGGGCGGTGGGCGGTGGGCCGTAGGTGGAGGCGTGGTCAGAGTCAAGGGCAGCGCATGGGGAAAAAGGGCGATTTATTTTTTGTCCCCATGACGGATTTATGGAGTTAAATCGCTGATGGTGAGTGAGTTATGATGGGGATTCGAAATCCCCATTCGTCCCCATATCCCCATTTTTTCCATAGAAGGAGCTGGAATGGAACAACCCACAGGTGCGGCAAATACTGCTCGTTTTCCTGGCAGGGATTTGAAGGCGGCAGAGGACGTCATAGGGTAATGTATAATGTAGCAGAGGTTCGCTAAAAGGCAATGGTCGGATGAACATATTTTGGTCTTGATCGACGTGGGTTGTTGGTTCAAAGATGGGGCTACCGCATGAGCGAGGAATCCACGCCGCAATCGGAGATCATTCTCTATCAGACAGAGGATGGGAGGACACGCGTGCAAGTGAGGCTGCAAGACGAGACCGTCTGGCTGACTCAGAAGCTGATGGCGGAACTGTTCGACAAGGACGTGCGCACCATCAACGAACACATCCAGAATCTGTTCGACGAGGGGGAACTGGCAGCGGATTCAGTTATCCGGAAATTCCGGATACTCGTGGATTCGCAGCCACGCCTGGTGGATGCGGATTTTGAGAAGGCGGTGTCGGAACTGAAGAAACTGGAGAAAGGCAAACGCGCAAAGGGGAAGGCCGGCGAAGGGTGAGAAAATGAAAAAGGCAGGACCGCGCGGAGCGATCCTGCCTTGGGAGGCGGAGAGTTTGAGGGGGCCGATTACTTCTTCAGGGCAGTCTGGATGGCTTCGACGACTTTGGTGTCGTCGGGTTTGGTCTTGGGTTCGAAGCGGGCGACGATTTTGCCGTCGCGGCCGACGAGGAATTTGCCGAAGTTCCATTTCACATCGCCAGGGAATGGAGACTCGGGGCCGGTGAGGGCGGCGTAAAGGGGGGCCTTTTCAGGGCCTTTGACGACGACTTTGTCGAACATCGGGAAGGAGACCTTGTACTTGGTGCTGCAGAAGTCTTTGATTTCCGCATTGGTGCCGGGCTCCTGCTTGCCGAAGTCATTGGCTGGGAAGCCGAGGACGACGAGGCCTTCGTTCTTGAACTTTTCATGGAGTTCCTGGAGCTGGGTGTACTGCGGGGTGTTGCCGCATTTGGAAGCGACGTTGACGATCAGGAGGACCTTGCCCTGGTAGGCCTTCAGGGAGGTGTCTTTGCCGTCGATGTCCTTGAGGGGGATGTCATAGAGGCCGGCGGCGGAAGCCGTGGTGGCGAAGGCGGCGAGCGCCAGGAGGGTAGAGAATGCTTTCATGGATGGATGAGGGAAGGAGAGTACGTGGTGAGAGGGAGGGGGATTTCAGGGAAGTGGGAGATCAGGCGGGAGTTAGGGGCTTGGGGGATGTACCTCAACATTCCGATGTTGAGATGGGTGCGTCAGGCGGCAAGAGGACCAACTCAACATCGGAATGTTGTGGTACGGTCAAGCTTGGCGTGAGGGGCTGCCCAAACTGGCTATGCCTGGAAAATGAAGAAACTCTCGCCGCCAACGAGCATTCCTTCGGAACCGGTTTTTCGGGGATTTGAGGGGCAGGACTTTTGGCGGGTGCCGGGATATGTGCGTCATCTGCCGCACTGGCGACTGGATGGAGCGACCTACTTTGTCACGTTTCGGCTCGCGGATTCGATTCCGGAAAGGATCGTCCGGCGTTGGGAATGTGAGCGGGAGGCTTGGCTGCATGCGCACGGTATCTTGGCGCATTGGCAGAAGGATGATGCTGCGCGCTTTTATTTGGCACTCGCCGCGGTTCCCCGCGAAGAGAGGGCGGCATTCCAGCGGAAACAGTCACGCCGGTTCTTCATTGAATTGGACCGTTGTCATGGTTGTTGTCCGTTGCGCGATCCAGAGGCATCCAGGCTTGTGAGCGATGCGCTGCTTCACTTTCATGGAGAGAGGGTGTGGACGGGTGACTTTGTAATCATGCCTAATCACGTGCACGTTATCGTCCAGGCATTTCCGGGTGTGACGTTGGAGGACTGGCTGTACTCAGTGAAGCGCTTCACCTCGTTGCAAATGGGACGAAAGGAATCAGTCGCGGCCCTGGTGTCACGGCGCAGCGAGCACTTGTGGCAGATCGAGTCGTTTGATCGTGTGATTCGCGATGAGGCCGAACTGGCGAGGACGAGGGAATACATCGCGAAAAACCCCAGACGCATGAAGAAGGGAGAATTTCGTCTTCACAGGGCAGAATGGCCCGCGCCGTAGTCGATCTTCCGTACCTCAACATTGACTCACTTCGTTCGCCCTGCGGGCAGCTTTAGGCTGTCTGTCTACGCTTCGCTTCGGCTCCGATGTCGCGAGGGTGCACCATGCGGCAAGAGCACCGACTCAACATCGGAATGTTGAGGTACGGCCGTTGCGGCGAGCGAAGGAATCACGCCAATCTCGCATCAATGTCTTTTTCGAGCCAGGTCCACATGGTGTTGAGGGACGACGATACTTTTTGTTTGGCGGCGGCGAGTTGTTCGGATGTGAGTTTTTGGCCGGGGGCGGGGACTTGGCGGCCGAACATGTAGTATTTGATCTTGGGCTCGGTGCCGGAGGGGCGGACGGCAAAGCTGCGGCCGTCTTCGAGGTCGACGAAGAGCATCTTTTCCTTGGAGATGCGGGCGCCTTCTTCGTCGTGGATGACGTCGCGCTGGAAGTCACGGACTTTGCTGACTTTGGAGCCGTCGACTTCGGTGGGTGGGGTGGAGGCGTAGCTGTCGGCGAGGGTGGCGATCTTGGCGGCGCCTTCGGCCCCTTCGAAGGTCTTGCTCTGGTTGACTTCGAGGAAGTAACCGACTTCGCAGTAGATCTCGTCGAGAAGATCCACGACGGTGAGTCCGCGGCTGGCGGCGTAGGCGGCGAGTTCGGCGAACATGACGACGGCGCCGTTGCCGTCCTTGTCGCGGCTGAAGTCATCGCCCATGTAGCCGTAGCTTTCTTCACCGCCGAAGACGAGGAATTTGCTGTGTTGCAAGCGCAGGGTGCGGCTCTCGGCGGCGGTCATGTCGCGATATTTGGCGCGGATGTCATCGGGCAGCTCGGATTCGTAGATGGCGAGCTTGGCGCTGATCCACTTGAAACCGGTGAGGGTGTTGACGCACTGGATGCCGTACTTGGCGGCGATGGCGTCCTGCATGGGGCTGGTGACGAAGGTCTTGAGCAGGACGGCGTTCTTTTTGTTCGACTCGTTGAGGATGCCGAGATCAAACATGGTCTTGATGCGGTACCAGCCCATGAGGGAGCCTGTCTGGTTGCCGGTGAGGAGGACCATTT
>JAXMIV010000532.1:0-2926 GCA_034377045.1 Prosthecobacter sp.
AAACACCGAACGGTAATGATACAGATCGTGCTCATCGCCGGCGGGATTGTAAATCTGCCGGATACGCCCGCCGTAAGTGGGGTCGGTATAATCAATCATCCGCACTTCCCGGCTGGGCTCGTCGGCGGCAAGCGGCGCGAAACCCGCAAGGAGCAATAGCAGGGTTTTGAGGCCGGGTTTCATGAGCCTCCAGCGATATAGATGGCGTAAAGTTTGATCGCTTCCGGGTCTGTGCCATTCCAGTTGAAGCGGACGCGGATGGGCGCAGCGAGTTTCTCCAAAGTCTCCTTGCCACGCCAGGCCACCGGCAGGCGCAGTCCGGACTTTCCTTGAATGGGCACGAAATCGGCGGCGGCATAGCCGGGCAGGGGTCGGAATTGCTCATCCAAAATCTCCACGGTCACCTGGCTGGCCTCGGAAAGTCCGGTGACGTTGAGATAGATGCGCGCGCCCGGTGCGGTGGTGATGGCACTGGAGATGCAGTGCGCGCCCTCCATGCCCGGGGGCGGTGAAAAATAGCCCAACCGATCACGCGGCCAGGTGGCGATGCGGACACCGGTGGGACTGTCGCGCACATTCTCCGTCCAGATGCCGTAGTAGAGAAAGGTACGATCACCGATGTTTTGGAAGCCCATGCCTTGCGTCACTCTTGGTTCGGCGCGGTCAGGCTCTTCATAGCCCGGGAGGATCTTGAAATCGGGAACGGGTTCCTTGAAATGCAGCGCATCCGGACTGATCACGAGCCCGAGGTCACACGACGAAGTGCGCCGGTCATTGGTTTCATTGTGATATTGGCCGTAGAAACCGAGCACGACATTGCCACGATCCCAGAGGCTGGCGCCGAGGTGGACCTGTTCGCCACGGTGAAACTCAAAGTCCAGGGGCAGCCGCGGTGGCACGTTGTCACGCCGGAAGCTGACATGGCCGGCATCGGTCCAGTTTTCAAAGTCAGGGGAGACGAGCGTCACCATCATTCGTTTTTGCGGGCGCAGCGTGCCGCGTGAAGGAATCGGGTGCGGCACCGGCCCGCCGTGCCCATTGAGATAGTAGAGTCCATGGCGCTTGATGAAGCCGCTCGGCTCCATGGTGGTGTTCTTGAGGATGTCCTGATTCCCCGCGGCGCTCTGCCAACTCAGGCCATCCGCACTGACGGCGGCGAGCATGAGCGTGGAGGTGACCTCGCGGATCATTTTGTAGCGCCGCGCGGGATCTGGATCCTCCGGATCATGCAGCACCAGAATGATCATGCCCTTCATGGCCTCACCATCGATCGCCACGAGGTTGTTCTTCTTGCCGCCTTTGTACTCCACCAAACCAAGCTTCGGCTTCACCCACGACACGCCGTCCTTGGAGACCGCATGACAGACCCGGCGCAGGCTGCCGTCGTGGCCTGAGTACCACATCTTGTACTCGCCATTCACGTGAATGACCGTGCCGCAAAAGTAGACGCGCTTTTCATCCGGATCACCCTTTTTGCCAATCGCCAGCACCGGCTTGTTCGGATGTTTCGGATCGACCCCGAGCCCAGTATCGTTGGTGGACTTGTGACCGGCGGCGAGCGTCAGCACGAGCCCTTTGTTGAAAGGCAGGCTGTAGTCGTCAAACGCAAACAGGACGGTTTCAGGAGGATCCTCAGCGGCGGCGATGGCGAAAGTGGCGGTGAATGCGGCGAGAAGGGGGAGGAGCTTCATGGTTTGGACTGCGGAACTGGAATACTCGATGCTGATACGGGCTGCAATCGGGATCAGGGATGGCGCACCGGCATTGGCCCCCATCTGGATGCACCCCCACCTGCGCTACCTCGCCACTGGCAAAACCAAGCCATGAATCGCATCGCCTCGTTTGAGCGCCCGCCGAATCCGCCCCAGACACCGCTTCTCATGCTTCCGCGTCAACTCATGCGCCCAGACCCGCAGCACTTGCCGATTCCGCCTGTAGAGCCTCGAAATCCAACAGCGTCCCCGCCGTCAGTTCCTCCATGCCCCGCTTCGCAAACGCCTGACATTCCCGATACAGCGCCTCCACTTTCGCCTGAATGACGGGCCGATGCTTGACATTCCAGGTCGTGAAGCGTTGATAAGGCAATCGGAAATGGCGAATGCGCTTAATCGCCGTGGTGAGATTGGTCTTACGCACAACTTCGCTGGGCCACACAGCTGCCCAATACGCGCACGTTTTGCAACTTGCTACGCACCGATCGCCGCCGCCGTCATGCGAAAGAAAAGACTCCCAACCCGTGTCCGCCAGTGGCGTGATCACATTCATGTCATCCCGTCGCTTCTCCCGATTGCAGGTCACACACGCGACCGCGACATTGCCTGGGATGTGCAAACCTACACGGACACGATTCATGCCTTCCAGATGCTCATTTGCGGCGCGATCATGCTCCAAGGAGCGGCTGCAATACACGCAGTTTTTGCCAAAGGCGGCGACGACCGCTGTCTGATACGCAGGATCTTTGACCGATGCGCCTCCTGCCGCAGCGACACGGCTGCTGATGTCATGCAGAACCATGCTGACTAGCTTGTTCGCCACGTCCGACTTGGCGCGGCCGGTAGCCTTTTGCAGATGCAAGGCGCTATCAAAGTCCATCGCCTTTGCCGCCCTTCTTCGGTTTAGGTTTAGGCGGAGTGCCGCCGGGCATACCCAGCAACCATTGCGGATCCACCTTCAGCACCTGCGCCAGCGCTCGCACCTCAAAGTCGAAAACACAGCGCGTGCCTCCCTCAATCTTCGTGATCGCCACCCGATCCAGCATCCCAGGACGTCTGGGGACATCCCAGCGCTCCCAAGGTTCTGGTTCTCCATGCCCGATACCGATGGAATGCCTCCGCGCGCAGCATTGAGTCTCGGTAA
This sequence comes from Prosthecobacter sp., assembly GCA_034377045.1. Taxonomy (GTDB): domain Bacteria; phylum Verrucomicrobiota; class Verrucomicrobiia; order Verrucomicrobiales; family Verrucomicrobiaceae; genus Prosthecobacter. The sequence goes on from JAXMIV010000532.1 coordinate 2,857, forward strand.
GGGCAAGCGAGCGTGAAAAGGGGAGGGGAGACGGGTGTCTGTGGGGAGGGATACCGCGAACTATTGACAT
>JAXMIV010000533.1:0-5953 GCA_034377045.1 Prosthecobacter sp.
ACTCAAACGCTCACCGTCCGCTGCTGCCGTCTCAACATCAGTCGACGCCGCAATGGCCGTCGAAGATGGCCTGACGCGGCCAGACTTTAGCAGTTTGGCGTTCGAAATGTTTCTGCAGTCGCCCAAACGCCAAACGAATTGCCTATGGGACTTCATGGAGGATTTGGTTCTCGATTCCGGGTTCAGTCGTAGCCAGGCTCGTCAAGTCGCCAACCGGAGAACCAAGACCATCAACCAGGTTCCATTCCTCGGGAAGCCGGAGCTCGAAGATCGAAGCTCCGCGATCCTGTCTGATCTGGGTTATGTCGGCGGCGAGGTATCTTTGGATCAGCTATGCGCGCGCGAAACTTGGCGCTCCAAACTCACGGTCATGACGGACGTGGCGCCACCGACCGAGTTAGGCTCTGCCGTACTTGGCCGCATCGTCTTTGATCCACTGGTGATCGAAGTCTACGCTCAACCCACACCCAATCGCGGTCGCGAGCGTTTCACTCTGGCGCACGAACTTGCGCATCACCTCTTGGACCACGGCCGCTACCTCCTGCACGAAACCTGTGAGGATGGTGATTTCGTGCTCCACCGCCCCGATCTCCTAAACACTGGCGACATCGCCAGAATGGAGTTTCAGGCAAACGTCTTGGCCGCCTGTCTGCTCATGCCAAAGGCTTGCATCATCGCCGACTTTCGCAGGGTGGCGCGGTCCCTGGGAATCGCCAACAAGGGTTTCGGCGAGCTGTATGTCGACGCTCAACCGTGCAATCTGATGAACTACGAAGCCCTGACGCACCAGCTCATGGAGTGCTACGGCGTCTCCCGCGCGGCAATCAAGATCAGGCTCGAATCCCTCGGCTTGCTTTGTGACGCTCGCGATCAAACGAATCTCCATTCCGTTCAACGCCTTCTGTCTCAAGCATAACGCAGCCTGGACCAAATGCCGTTAAGCAATTCTAAGCCATGCCTTGCAAACCGGAGGTTTGCGAGATGGCCGGTGGTGCAGTGCAACCGCGAAGCGATGAACCGCAATGACCTCCATGCCCGCGTCCAGCCCTCTCTGACTTTTATCCACATCTGCTCCGCGTTCTTCTGCATAAGCGCTGAAAGCGCGACACATTAAAGCCCAGGGCATAGCGAGCCTTGGCGCGCAAGCCCTGGGTCACGCATACACCGCAAAGACGGGCGCGAAGCCAACACATCGCAGGGATACAGCGTTTGCCAGAAGCGCCGCGCGTGCAGGCCATCGCCCGCTGACCGGTTGACCCCAAAGCCATGACACGGTCCTGGTGCTGCTCCTGATCGAATGCTTCGGAAAACCCCGTCTCGTTTCTTTCATCAGAGGAATCGACCAAGGCAGGCCTGGTCACACCCATGCGCCAATGAATCAACCATCCAGTGACTCTACATTTGCATTTTAGCCCCATCAGTGCGCCAATAGGGAACAAGCAGATTTAGTTTTGGTTCACGACTATCCATGGCGACAAACCTACCCAGTGCCGGCAGCTCAATGCCTGAGGAGGGGAAGACCCCAAAGGTAATACGTGGGACGCTTCAGGTGGCTGGTGGCACCGTCCCCGTCGTCGGTGGAATCCTTTCTGCTATCGCTGGCGCTTGGTCTGAGAGCGAGCAAGCGAAGGTAAATCATTTCTTCGATCAGTGGGTCCGGATGCTCCAGGAGGAGCTTCGTGAAAAAGAGGCAACGGTCATTGAGATGATGGCGCGTCTCGATTTGCACGATGAAAAGATTGCGGCCAGGGTGGAAAGCTCGGAATTCCAATCGCTCGTAAAAAAGACATTTCGCGACTGGGCGGGCGCGGAGAGTGAGGAGAAGCGGATTCTCATCCGAAATGTCCTAACCAATGCTGCAGCTTCGACCTTTTCTAGCGATGATGTAGTTCGGATGTTCATCGACTGGATCGGGCAGTATTCGGAGCTTCATTTCAAGGTCATTGGGGCGATCTACAATTCAAATGGCATCAGCCGTGGGGCTGTCTGGCGTAAGATCGGTAAGGGTCAAGTTCGTGAAGATTCTGCTGACGCGGACTTGTACAAGCTGCTGTATCGCGATCTCAGCACTGGTGGGGTTATCCGCCAGCACCGTGAGACGGACTATGATGGGAAATTCCTCGCCAAGCCAGCTGCCAAACGAAGTCCAGGTGGCGGCTCGCGACCTCTCACTTCTGCATTTGACGAAGAAGATGAATACGAACTGACGGAACTTGGCCAGCAGTTCGTTCACTATGCAATGACTGAGTTAACGCCGAGAATCTCCTACTCTTACGAGTCGCACAGCAATGCTGCCACGAATGGGCCTTCGACGTGATTTTTGCCGATATCGGCAACAGGGCTGTTCACCAGTCTAGCGGCCCGCGACTACTCCCACCGTGACCCCGCATCCGACCCAAACACCTCCGCAAACGCCTTCGCGTCCTTCGCATAATACCACGCGTCCCCGAACCGGATACCCGTCACGCCAAAGACATTGTGATCGCCGCTCCACTTGGTGCCCGGCCACAGATGAATCTCCTGCTTCGGGGTGCCGGTGAAGGTGCAGTGGTTGGCTGAAATTTCACCACCAGTCACCTGGACCAGAAGGTTCACGCACTCGACTTTTTCCATGTCGAGGCGGCTGTTGGCGGTAACGCGCATCTCATTGGGCGTGCCTTCGCGCAGCAGTTTCACGTTCTCCAGCCGCAACGTGCACAAGGCGGCGTTCTCACGGCTGCCGTCCAGTGTCAGAGTCCGCGCGGCGCGGCTGTGAATCACGCCGTTCGTGACCGAATGCGCATTGCTGCCGATGAAGAAGAGATCAAAGCCGTCGCAGTCGCCGATGGTGACATTCTTATAATGACTGACGCTCTCGCCAACATCGGTAATGCCCGTGGCATTTCCTTGCGACACCAAACCATTCACGCGAATTTCGCAGTCATCATGGGCGCTCACGCCATCGTCGCCGCATTCGATGGCTTTGATGTTCTCAAACACCACATCCCGGCACCAGCCGTGAATGTTGTAGCCGTCGTTGTACACATGCGTCGCGACGACATTGCGAATGATGAGATGCCGGCAGGTTCCGGAAATCGCCACACCGCTGCTGCGCACCGGCGCCGTCACCCGCGTGCCGGGTTTGACGCGAATGTAGAGGGCATCATCTGCCGCCACAAAGGTCCACTCATTGAGCTGAAGATCCTCCGGCTTCTTGAGCGCCAAAGTGGGACCCTTGGAGCAGCGGCCCATGCGCTGCATCTTGCCATCGAAGAGCATGAACCAGCGCATCAGCACGCCATCATCCATGCGCAGCAGTTTCGCTTTGCGGTAAAGATCGCCGCCCAGATTCTCCCAGCTCGCGAGATCCTGATCATCGCCACCGTCCAGGATCGCGCCCTGGCCTTCCACCGTGATCGGCTTGCCGTGCTCGCCCCGGCGATCGTTGAAGACCAGCGATTCCTTGTAGGTGCCCGGTGTTAGGCGAATCGTGTCACCAGCCCGCGCGCGCCTGACCGCATCCGCCATCGTTTTGATTTCACCCGCCGGGTCCACGGTCAGCGTCACCGGCACATGGGCAGGTGGCGCGGCGGGAAGGTGCGCAAAAACGGCGTCGTTCTCCGCCTGTGTCACTTCGCTAAAAGAGTTAGGCCGCTGCGGCAGGCGCAGCACGCGAAACGCCAGCCGTGCCTGATGCAGATCCGTCTTGTTCGCCAGGGCTTTCTCCATCACCGCGCGTCCTTCAGGCCCGAAATCCAGCAGCGCATTGCCCACCGTGCGGTAGCCCCAGTCAGAGTCGATGCCGGTATAACCAGACGTGTAGAGACCATGGCGCAGCGTCAGTTTCGCCAGGGCATCCGCCCGATGCGGCTTCAACGCCGGTTCATTGCGCCGGGCCATCTCCGCGAGCGAGGCTGCGGCGCGATTCGCCAGCACGGCATCGAAATGCCCCAAGGTGCGGATCAGCGCCTGCACCGCGCCCTCATCCTTGCGCACGTTGCCCAGGCCGGTCACGGCCAGGAAACGCGGGTAGCGCTCCGGACCCGCCAAACCTTGGAGCAGCGCCGGCACATCCGCGCCGCCGGCCACGACAGACAGTGCCCGCATAGCGACGATGCGGACATGGACGTTCTTCGATTCAGCCATCGTCTTGTGCAGCAGTTCGCGCGGGAAAGGTTTCATCCCCATCAAAGTCGTGGCCGCTGTTTCCCGCAGTGGATGATTGCCAAATTTCGCCACCGCTGCCAGCAGGGCCTCCCCGCTGCCGGGACCATTGAAACCGCGCAACACCTGCGCCGCCATGCAACGGATGCCATTCTCCGGGTCATTGAGAGAGGCCTCGATCACCGCGAGCGCCTGTGCATCTTTGGTTAGGGCAAGCGCCTGCAACGCCAGACGCCGCTGCACCAGATTACCTTCTTTGGCCAGAGGGATCAACGCCGCAGGCACCGCCGGCAGCTTGCCGTCAATGACCTGCGAAAGGGCCTTGCACACCCGGGCCAGATCACCACTGGCCAGCGCCTCGGCCGTTTGCTCCGGCACCGGCCCGCGCGCCGCAAAGTGCGCGTCCTCATTCACCGACATGATGGTGCGTACCCCTTCGGCGCGCAGGGCCGCCCATTTCTCCACCATCGGCGAAGAGGTGATGGCCGAGACCTGGGTTGCACTGTTGCGCGTCAACCATCGGCAGTCTTGCACCCCCGCATCCTGAAGTTGCGGCGCACAGTAGCCGTACACCGGCAACAGATCGACAATGCCCTCACGCACCCACGTTTCCAAATCCATGTAGTGGGAGCCCGCGGTGCGCATCATCTCCGGCACATTCCACGGTTGCGGCAGATGCAGATCATGCGGATCAACGAAAACACCGAGCTGCCGCTTGTCCTTCGTCAGCTCCGCCTTCAGCTCGCGCAGATAATCCGTGATGAAGCCGCCCCGCCCCCGCAGCCAGTCCTCCCGGCTCGCCGTGCGGGTGAAGGGATCTTTCAAGAGGTCGCGTCGCACCCGCTTTTGAAACGCCTCCACCACTGGCCCGCTGAAACCGAATTCATCCTGAAAACGCAGGCTGTAGTTTTCCAGGTAGGTCAGAAAAAGCACTCCATCATAACCAACTCTCTTTGCCTCCCGCGCATGCAAATCCACCAACGCCTTTCGTGCTTCCGGGTAGGCCAGTTCGATCGGCCCGCCCTGCTTTCTGAAACCATGCCGATCCACCGGCGCCCACTCCGGATGCTGCAACCGCAGCCGCGATTCCGAGTTGGCTGGGTAATCGCCAAAGCCCGGCGTGTCCGCCTCCGCGCCCCAGTCAAACATCGTACCCACGCCCCAGATCTCCATGCCCCGCTTGTGCGCCGCCTGCGCCGCCACCCTGTCCGGGTCCACGTCCCGATAGACCCGCCGAATCCATTGCCAGAAGCTGTAGTAACGGCAATTCTCCGGCCGCTCCTCCATCGTCTGGATCCAGGTCGCTTCCTCCAAACCGCGCCAATAAACCCGCTTCACGTTGCAGACCTTGTGCAGAAACTCAAACGTGTCCTCAATGCTCCGTGGCGAATCCACCGGCAACGACGACCCCAGCCAATGATTGTCCCCCGTCGAGATGAAGGCATCCAAAACGGTTTGCGCCTGGAGGGTGCTGACGACAAACAAGGTTGCGAGAGCAAATCGAAACATGAGGAACAGCATACGATGCAAATCCCCGCGCCTTTGCGTTGCATCGATTGCAGCCGGGAAGCACTATGCTCCGCATGTCCGCTCCGAGTCCGCCCTTTTCCACCCTTCTCCTCGCCGGCGGCCGATCGCGCCGCATGGGCCAGGACAAGGCGTTGCTGGAATGGCAGGGCCGCCCGCTGTGGGAGGTGCAGTTGGCGAAGTTGCAGGCGCTGAAGTCGGAACGGTTGCTGATCGCCTGTCGCGAAGAACAAGGACTTCAAAAAAATGAGCCGACAATCGAGTGGCTGTTTGATCCGCCGAA
>JAXMIV010000534.1:0-2988 GCA_034377045.1 Prosthecobacter sp.
GATCTTCGGATATCTACAGCCTCTCACCCATCGCCAGCACGGTCTGAAAATGCGGGCTCTTGCTCTCGCGGTGGACGATGCTCGTCTCGATGTTTTGAAACCCGGCTTGCACCATCATTTCCGTCAGGTCAGCTTCAGAGAAGCCCTGCCAGACATCGGCATAAAGTTCGCTGGCCTTCGCAAACTGATGCTCCAGCAGATCCAGGATCACGATACGCCCGCCTGGTTTGAGGAGTTCGTAAGCCGCCCGGATGGCGTTCGGCGGGCTCTGCGCGTGATGCAGAGCTTGGCTGAGGAACACCAAATCAATGCTGGCCGGCTCAATCGGCGGCTGCTCGATGTCACCCAGCCGATATTCCAAATTGGTGAATCCATGCTTGCGGGCCAGTTCGGCGCCGTAGGCCACCATCTTTTCACTGTTGTCGACAGCGATGACCTTCTTGGCCCGCTGGGCGAGAAGCTGCGACAAGGTACCCTCCCCGGCACCCAGATCCGCAATCACCAGGGGCGGCAGCAGTTTTAGCAGCGTCTCTCCCAGTCCCTTCCATGAGCGGCCAGGAATGTAGTGCCGTCCGAACTTTCCCGCCATGGCGTCAAAATACGCCTTGGCCGTTTGCGTGCGCTTTTTCAGGACGATCTTCAGGGCGGCCGCGTCTTTTTTCACTTCCCGCAGTTCCCCGCCCGCTGCCTCCAGGAGGGCTAAAAAGTGCTCATGGGCGGCTTTGTCGCTTGGAGCCGCCTCCTGGATTTGATAGAGTCGATTCTTGCCGGAACGCCGGTCGCTCACCAACCCGGCCGACTTCAACCGCGCCAACTGCGCCGAGATGTTCGACTGGGGCAGCGCCAGCACCTCCTGCAATTCCGCGACACTCAATTCCTCACGTTTCAACAGCAGCAGCAGCCGCACCCGGGTAGGGTCGGCGACAAGACTCAGAGATTTCAGGATTGACGGCATGAGGACTGGGGCTACTCTCTAACAACGTATCAACGTATCAACGTATCATCATCCGTCAATATAACCCTAGAACCTCATGTCCCGTAGCTATATCTTCTCTTCCGAATCCGTCGGCGAAGGCCATCCCGACAAAGTCTGCGATACCATCTCCGACGCCATCCTTGACGCCTGCCTGACCGTTGACCCCAAGAGCCGCGTCGCCTGCGAGACCTTCGCGAAGAGCAACATCGTCGTGGTCGGCGGTGAAATCACCATCCCAAAGCTTCAGGACCGCAAGAAAGGCACCACCAAGCCCATCGATGAAGTCATCAACGTCGGCAAAGTGATTCGTGATGCCGTGCGCGGCATTGGTTATACGAATGACGACGACATCTTCCATGCCGACCGTCTTTTCGTTAACAACTACCTGACCATCCAAAGCCCCGACATTGCGCAGGGTGTGGACGCCAAGGAAGCCGCAGGCAAAAAGCACGCCGAACAAGGCGCCGGCGACCAAGGTATCATGTTCGGTTATGCGTGTGATGAAACGCCGGAGCTCATGCCAGCGCCGATCATGTACGCCCACCGCCTGGGCCGCGAACTGACGAAGATCCGCAAAGCCGGCAAGCAGGCCAAGTGGCTGCGCCCGGACGCGAAGAGCCAGGTTTCCGTCGAATATGTGGACGGCAAACCGACCCGCATCGTCAACGTCGTCATCTCCACCCAGCATGCCGCCAGCGTCGAACACGCCGAGATTGAGAAGTTCTGCATCGAGCAGATCATCAAGAAGGTGCTGCCGAAAGGCATGCTGACCAAAGATACCGAATATCTCATCAACCCGACCGGCAAATTCGTCGTCGGTGGTCCTCAAGGCGACAGCGGCCTGACCGGGCGCAAAATTATCGTCGACACTTATGGTGGCATGGGCCGCCACGGTGGCGGTGCTTTCTCCGGCAAGGATCCTTCGAAAGTCGACCGCAGCGCCGCCTACATGGGCCGCTGGGTCGCCAAGAACGTCGTCGCCGCCGGCCTCGCGTCGAAGTGCGAAATCCAGTTCGCCTACGCCATCGGCCATCCCCTGCCCGTCAGTGTGCACGTGGACAGCTTCGGCACCGGCACCATCAGTGATGACGCCATCCTCGACGCCGTGCTTGCCGTCTTCTCCTTCAAGCCTGCCGATATCGTCAAGCAGCTCAACCTGCTGCGCCCGATCTACAGCAAGAGCACCAACTACGGTCACTTCGGCAAAGACGATCCCGATCTCACCTGGGAATCCGTCAGCAAGGCTGAGGCGCTCAAGAAGGCCGCGAAGTAATCGCCGCCCGCCTAACTAAATATCATCAAAGGCCGCGCGGGTTTCGACTCGCGCGGCTTTTTTGTTACGGTTTCGCACGATCCATAAACCGCCGCCACTTCACAGGGACATCGTTGGCCTGCGGCGCACCGGGCGTGCTGCGGCCTTCGGTCACCAGTTTGTCCATGAGGGCAGTCATCTCAGCGGCAAGATCGGGTTTCTCGTCAACGAGGTTCTTTGTTTCACCGAGATCATCCGCCAAGTTGTAAAGCTGAGTGGCAGCAGCGGAGGACGGCGACTTGGACTTGCCCTTATCGTCGTAGCCGCCCCCCGCGGCGCCGGCGATGAATTTCCAGGCGCCTAACCGGAGGGATGGTATGCCGCTGGAAGCGTGGCTGATGGCGTGTTGGCGAACGGGTTTATCCACGCCCTTCAGCAACGGCACGAAGCTGAAGCTGTCCTCTCCGGCATTGTCCGGCAGCGAATGCTCAACGATCTCCGCCAATGTCGCCATCAGGTCCGCGTGATGCACGAGTTGACCAGATACCGCACCGGCTTTTACTACGCCTGGCCAGCGAACGATGAAAGGAATACGGTGACCACCTTCCCAAACGTCGGCCTTGTAACCACGCAGCGGACCACTCGGATAATGACCGTGCGCTTCCAATTCCTTCGCTCCCGAATAGGGCGCGAAGCCATTGTCACTGCTGAAAAGGACCAGCGTGTTGCCGGCGCTGCCACTTTTTTCCAGCGCCTCCAG